>JAQGHW010000334.1 GCA_028291505.1 Rhodopila sp.
GTGCCGACCCAGGTGATCTGGGGGGCGTCCGATGGCATCGTTCGACCGTCGTATGGACAGGCGTTCGCCGGATTGATTCCCGGGGCGCGCTTCGCGGTGATCGACCAGGCGGGACACCAGCCGGAGATCGAGCAGCCCGAAGTTTTCGCCGAACACGTCGCGGCTTTTCTGGACGTTCCGCTCAGCGTGATCATGCTCTAAGGAGACCGATTCCATGGACGCCTGGTGGCAGTGCGAAATCCCCTACCCTTTCGTCGACAAGAAAATCACCGACGCGGCTGACTCGGTGCGGGCTTCGTTGCCGAACCAGTTGTGCGATCCACGCATCGCGGCGACGCTGTTCGATGAGGTGCTGGACGAGTTTTTGCTGTGTGACGACCTCGGCATGAATGTCATTGCGATCGAGCATCACGCCGGGATCAATTCGCTGATCGGCGCCAACCCGATGGTGACGAGCATCCTGGCGCGGCAGACCCGGAAGGTTCGGGTGCTTAGCCTCGGAACGCTGGTTTCGCTGCGGCCCGATCCGGTGCGGATCGCTGAGGAATACGCGACGGCCGATATTCTCGCGAAGGGGCGTTTTGATATCGGGTTCGTGAAGTCTGGTGGCACCGAGATGGCGTCGTCCAACGTCAATCCGGTGAACAACGAGGAACGGTACTGGGAGGCGATCGACCTGATCAAGAAGGCGCTGACGACGCATGACGGGCCGTTCAGTTGGGAAGGCAAGCATTTCAGCCACCGGCATGTGAACATCTGGCCGCGGCCGTACCAGGATCCGCATCCACCGATGTGGTCGGCGACCGGGGACCCCAGGAGTTCGGCGGAGGTGGGCCGGCGGGGGATGCGGCATGTGCTGGTATTGCGTGGGCCAGAGGGCACCAAGCGCGCCTATGACGCGCATCGCCAGGCCAGAGTTGATGCCGGTTTGCCGAAGGTAACGACTGATAATTTTGCTTATGCGGCGCTGGTCTATGTGGGGGATACCGAGGAAGAAGGGATCGAAGTCGGTAGCAAGCTGCTGTGGTTTTTGAATACGAGCCTGAAGTCGGCGCCTCAGTTCAACAAGTTCCTGCCGGGTGCGGCCCCGCCGGTCGCGGCGCCGGGGTTGTATCGAACGCAACCAGCAGCGGATGCGGGGCTGGCTTTGAAGGACGCGGAAAAGGGTGTTGCGCCGGCGAGCCGGAATGCGGAGAAACTGATCTCCATTACCGCTCCGGAGGCGATGGCGCAGGGGATCCTGTTCGCCGGAAACCCCGACAGCGTGTATCGGCAGATCATGGCGTTTTACGACAAGGTGGGGGGGTTTGGACACCTCGCGCTGGTGGGGCGGTCCGGGTATATGACGCACGCGGAATCGAGCAAGAGCATCCGGTTGTTCACGCGGGAGGTTCTGCCGCGACTGCGGGAGGTGAGGCCGGTGGAGGTGGGGTAGAACGGCAAGCAACCTTCCCCCCGGGAGGGGCACCGGTTCCGGCGTCACGACCGCGCGAACGGCCTGCCATGACGAGGCCGCTGGCCTTGTGATCCCGGCCGCCGTATATGCTGCGCCCCGTTTCCCATTTCCGGTCGTTTGCCCTTCATGATCTCTCAGTTGCGCCGTTACACAGAGTCCTGGATCGCCCGCGGGTTCTTCGTGATCATGGCGGTGTCGTTTGTCGGCTGGGGGATCAGTGGCGACATCTTCCGGCTGATGGGGCCGCCAAGCTGGATCGCCAAGGTTGGGGGGCAGACGATCGAGATCCCCGCCTTCCAGACCGAATACCAGCGCGCGATGGCGCAGGAGACCCGCAACCTGCCTTCCGGTCAGGAGGCAACCACCGAACAACGCCGCCGGGTCGGGCAACAGACGCTGAACCGGATGATCGCGCAGACGGCCGTGGGAGTCGAATTGAACAATCTGCGGATCGTCACCCCGGACGAGGCGTTGGCTGCCGTGGTGCGGTCGATGCCGGCCTTCCAGGACAAGGAGGGCAAATTCAACCGAACGGTGTTCAGCTCCGTGCTGCAGAACAATGGCTACACCGAGGCCCGCTTCATGGCGCAGCTTCGATCCGACATCGCCCAGCGGCAGTTGCTGTCCGCGGTCAACGGTTCGATCGCCGCGCCGGATGCCGAAGTGAAGCCACTGTATGAGACCGAGTTTGAAAAGCGCGCCGCGGACACGGCGTTCTTCCCGCTGGCTTCCGCGCCGGAACCGGCGGCACCGGATGACGCGGTATTGCAGCGCTGGTACGCCAATCACCCCGACAGCTATGCCACGGCGGAATTCCGCCGCATCAAGGCTATTGAATTATCGCCGCAGTCACTGGGGTCGGAGATTACCGTTACCGACGACGAGCTGCACGCCGCGTACGACGAGCACAAGGCCGAATACCTGATTCCGGAGAAACGGTCGGCCGAGGTGATCTCGGCCCCGGACGAAGCGAAGGCGCGGGCATTGGCGGAGAAGTGGCGTGGTCAGGCGGCCAGCGCGGAAGGTTGGACCGCGATGCAGGCCGCCGCGGGGGCCGAGGGGGCCTCCGCCATCTCCCAGGACGATGCGACCGAGGTGCAGTTTCCCGATCCCGACCTGGCGAAGGCGGTGTTCGCGGCACCATTGGAGGCGGTCTCCGAACCGGTGAAAGGCCAGCTTGGCTGGTTCGTGGTGAAGGTTACCAAGATCGCGAGCGGTGTGACGACGACGTTCGAGCAGGCCAAGGACGCGCTGCGGGCCAAGGTGGTGGCGAGCAAGGCGGCGGACCTGATGTACGACCGAGCGAACAAGCTGGATCAGTTGCTGGGGAATGGGACCGGGCTGGACAATTTGCCGGGCGATCTGGGGCTGGCTGGCGTGGCGGGAACCATGGATGCGCAGGGCAATACCCAGGCTGGGACGCCGGCGCCGATCCCCGGGCCGGCGGAGCTGAAATCGGCGATCATCGCCGCGGCGTTTCAGGCTCGGCAGGGTGATCCGCCGCAACTGGCCGAAGTGCAGACTCCGTCCACCGGGGGTTCGGCGTATTACGCGCTGACGGTGGAAAGCGTGATCCCGCCGGGCAAGAAGCCGTTCGAGGCGGTGAAGGACCAGGTGGCGGAGGACTGGAAGCAAGACCAGCGGCGGCGTTCCGCAGATCAGGCGGCGACGGCGATGATGACGGCGGTTCAGGGGGGCAAGTCGTTCTCGGACGCCGCGACGGTTGCGGGGGTGACGCCGAAGCTGAGCCCGCTGGTGACCCGCGATGAGAGCAATGCGGAGGTGCCGGCGAACCTGCAGCGCGTGATGTTCGGCTTGAAGCAGGGGGAGGCGACGATGGTCGAGACCGCGGACGGCTTCGTCGTGGCGCAGCTGGCCCAGATCGTGAAGCCGGATGCGGCGGCCGACAAGACCGGTTATGATCAGGCCCGCGCCGCGGTCAGCAAGTCGATCAGCGGCGACATAGCGACGGTGTTCGTCGATGCGGTGCGCCAGCGGGCCAAGCCGCAGATCAATCAGCAGGGTTTCGACAGTGTTGTTCAACCGCAATAAGAGAGAGCCATGAACGTTTCGGTTACACCAGGTTTCGCCACTTTCCGTCTGGCCTATGAAGCGGGGCGTGGCAGCCTGGTGTGGCGCAAGACGGTGGCGGACCTGGAGACACCGGTAGCGGCGTTCCTGAAGCTGGCGCACGGCCAGCCGAACTCGTTTCTGCTGGAGAGCGTCGAGGGCGGTTCGGCGCGGGGACGTTACTCGATCATCGGGATGCAGCCGGACCTGATCTGGCGTTGCCAGGATGGGCGGGCGTCGGTCAACCGCCATGCGTTGTCGGCACCGCATGCGTTCGTGGCGGAGAGTCGCGCGCCGTTGGACAGTTTGCGGGCGTTGATCGCGGAGACTCAGCTGGAGGTGCCGGGGCATTTGCCGCCGATGGCCGGGGGGCTGGTCGGATACCTGGGCTACGACATGGTGCGGCAGATGGAGAGGTTGCCGGCGAATAACCGCGATGTGATCGGGGTGCCTGAGGGGATCATGGTGCGGCCGACGCTGTTCGCGATTTTTGATAATGTGAACGATGAGCTGACGGTGGTGACGCCGGCGTATCCGGCGGGGGATGTCTCGGCGGAGACGGCGTGGCAGCGGGCGCAGGGCCGGCTGGACGCGGCCGAGACGGCGCTGGAGCGTCCGCTGCCGCATCAGCCTCCGCCGGTGATGTTGCCCGATCCGCCGGCGCCCGGGTCGAATTTCTCCAAGGAGGAGTTTGTTGCGGGGGTGCTTCGGTGCAAGGAGTATATTGCCGCGGGGGATGCGTTCCAGGTTGTGCTGTCGCAACGGTTTTCGGTGCCGTTCGCTTTGCCGCCGTTCTCGTTGTATCGCGCGCTGCGGCGGATCAATCCGGCTCCATTTCTGTTTTACCTGGACTTCGGGGGGTTCTCGATCGTGGGGTCGTCGCCGGAGGTGCTGGTGCGGCTGCGCGACGGGATCGTTACGGTGCGGCCGTTGGCGGGGACGCGGCGGCGGGGGACGACGCATGAGGAAGACCAGGCGCTGGAGGCTGAACTGCTGGCGGATCCGAAGGAGCAGGCGGAGCATCTGATGCTGCTCGACTTGGGGCGCAACGATGTTGGGCGGGTGTCGGCGATCGGGTCGGTGAAGGTGACGGAGAGCTTTATTGTCGAGCGGTTCAGCCATGTGAGGCACATCTCGTCGAATGTGGAGGGGCGGCTGCGGGAGGGGCTGGACGCGCTGGATGCTCTGGTGGGGGGGTTCCCGGCGGGGACCTTGTCGGGGGCGCCGAAGGTGCGGGCGATGGAGATCATCGAGGAGCTGGAGCCGGACCGGCGCAACATCTATGGCGGTTGCATTGGTTACTTTGCCGCGAACGGAACGATGGATACTTGCATCGGGCTTCGCACGGCGCTGGTGAAGGATGGGGTCATGTACGTGCAGGCCGGTGCCGGGGTGGTTGCGGACTCGGTGGCCGAGGCGGAGTTCGAGGAGTGCCGGCAGAAGGCGCGGGCGCTGGTGCGGGCGGCGGAGGAGGCGGTGCGGTTTGCGGCTGGGAAGGGTGGTGGGAACGCTGGGGGGTAGGCGGGCGGGGACGGGGCAGAGCGGAATCGGCAGGCCCGCCGCAAGGCCGCACTGATCGCACACCGCCAGCCATGCGCACTTGGCGGCCGCAATGTCCTGTCAGGGGTTTCGCCCACCCCATGCCTCCACCTTTCGGCGCGAACGTGAAAAGAAGGTCGGCGGGGGTGGAATAGCGGGCTGATAAAGGATATTGTCAGCCAATGGACGACAACTCGACACCTACCCCGGTTCCCGCCGGTTGGTTAGAGGCTCTCGCCAAGAGCGAGGCGCAGCTTGCCGCCGGGTTGACCGTGCCGGGGGAAGCTGTCCGGCGGCGGCTACATGACGCGCTCGCTCGGCTTGAGGCCAGGGAAGCGACCGACGGGCCAAGCCATGACGCCCCTCCGCGTTGATTGAATACACGCCGGAGGCTTCCCGTCAGGTTGACGACCTCATACAGCACTATGAAGACCGGCAGCGCCCGGAGGCGATCCGCGCGCTTTTGACCGCGATGGACGAGGTGGAAGGCAAGATCGAACGCAACCCGTCCGCCGGTCTGAGAGCTCCACGCCCTTACCCGCAGCTTAGGCAGACAGGCCGGGCTTGGATGAAAGCCGGGCGATATTGGTTTGCCTACAGCACCACGGAGCCGCCCGTGATCGTTGCTGTGTTCTTCGATACGGCGAACATTCCTGGTCGCCTTTAGGG
>JAQGHW010000346.1 GCA_028291505.1 Rhodopila sp.
CACTCAGGAGCTCGCAATGAACACACTTCGCCTCTCCGTGCTTGCCATGGGCGCCGGCCTGCTTCTGGCAGCGCCGGCTTTCGCCCAATCGACCCCGGCGACAAAGCAGAACACGCAGGACGGCAACAGCCCGACGACGGTTGGGCCGGGTAGCGCCGCCTACAAGCAGAAGACGCAGGACGGCAACAGCCCGACGATGGTTGGCCCGGCCAGCGGCGCGTACAAGCAGAAGACGCAGGACGGCAACAGCCCGACGATGGTTGGTCCGGCCAGCGGTGCGTACAAGCAGAAGACACAAAGCCTGTCGCACGGCGACGCGCCCGTGGGCGTTGCGAAGCAGAACTAAGACCCGAACCACTGTTTCCGGTCCGGGTTTCAACCGGGACCCGGGCTGGGGCAGTGTCAAGCTAAAGCCAGCACGTTTCTCCTTGAATGATCATTGATGTCGAACGGGAGCGCGCTTATGCCCGCCGTGAATTCCAAGCGGTGGGTGCGCCGCGCAGTGCCGGCTGTGCTGCTGCTTTCGCTGGCCGCGGTGACGCCGCGGAGCGCCATGGCCGGGGGCCAGCCCGATCCGACCGATGCCGATGCGATTGCCGCGGTGGTCGCCAGGGTGTCGCCGGCCGTAGTTCGCGTCATCACCGTGCGGGCGCCGAGGCCTGAGGACGCCAAGCCGGATACGAAGGTCGCCGCCGCCTCGGCAGAGGTGCCAGCAAGTTCGTCATCTGCCCCGGCAGACCCAGCAGCAGAAGCCACGACCACCGCGATTGGTTCGGGTTTCATCATCGATCCATCAGGGTTCATCGCCACCAACAAGCATGTGGTCGAGGGCGGGTCGTCAGTATTCGTGATGACCGCTGACGGCGTTCGCTACAAGGCCACGGTCGCCGGCATGCCAGGCACGGTGGATATGGCATTGCTGCGAATTTCCGCGGGACACAAACTGCCGTCCGTATCGTTCGGCAATAGCGATAAAATGCGGGTTGGCGACACCGTTATCGCGATCGGCAGTCCGTTTGGGTTCGATACCAGCGTGACCTCCGGCATCGTCAGTGCCGTCAACCGCGATATCATGGAAAGCCCGTTCGACGACTATATCCAGACCGACGCGGCGATCAATCACGGTAACTCCGGTGGCCCGCTGTTCAACCGGCAGGGAGAGGTCGTCGGCATGAACAGCGTGATATTCTCGCCGAGCACTGGATCCTCCGGGCTTGGCTTTGCACTGCCGTCGAACGAAATGCAATTTGTGTTCGGCCGCCTGATGAAGACCGGCGAGGTCCATGCGGGCATGCTGCCGATTCACACCCAAGCGGTTACCTGGATGCTCAAACAGGCGCTCGACACTCCGGACCTGCAGGGCGCTTTGGTTTCCTCCGTGCATGATTCCGGTGACGCGATGATGCACGGCGAAGTCAAGGCAGGCGACGTGATCCTGAGCTTCAACGGGGCAAAGGTATGGGATCCGCGTGACCTGGCGCGCAAGGCGGCGCAGGCGCCGATCGGCAGCGATGCCACACTGGATATATGCCGGGCCGGCGTTCACCAGACCGTGCATGTGGCGATACAGGAATGGCCTGAAACCAAATCGGCTGCCCCGCGCGACGACGGGCAGCGGAAGCTCGGGCTGGAATTGGCTTCCGCGGCGGGCGACAAGGGCCAGCAGGTGGTAACGGTGGCCTCGGTTGACCCGATGGGCACGGCCGCCGATAGCGGGATCCGGAAAGGTGACGTCATCATCGAGGTCCAGCAGACTCCGATCTCGGAGCCGGACCAGGCATTGCGGCTCTTCTGGGTACAGTCATCCCAGAGACACCATTTCGCGGCCGTCCTGGTGGAGCGCGACAAGAAACGGTCCTGGATGCCGCTGGCCGTTCCGGACTGATACCAGCGGCCCGAAGTATTGACTCCTCGTGGATTGGCGGGCCGTTGGTATTATTCGGCGGCAAATTGGTACCGGATGGTCCGCCGGCAGATATCCCCCGGCCGCAGCACCGTGGATGGGAAGTTCGGATGGTGCGGGGCATCCGGAAAATCTTGCGGCTCCAGCGCCAGACCGGCGGATTGGCGATAGATGAATCCGCCGTGTCCGGCGAACGCACCGCTGAGTTTATTTGCCGTGTAGACCTGGATGCCGGGCTGATCGGTATAGATCTCCAGCACCCGCCCGCTCGCTGGATCGCGGACCCGAATCGCGGGGGAAGCCGCACCATCGGTTCCCAGGACGAAGCAGTGATCGTATCCCAGGCCGTGGAACAACTGCGGATCGGGCTGTCTGATCCGGGAACCCAGTAACGCCGGCTTTCGGAAGTCGAACGGCGAGCCCGCGACGGAACGAATTTCGCCGGTGGGGATCTGTGCGCCGTCCGTGGGCAGGAAGGCCTCGGCCGCGATGGTGACCTCATGGCGGAGGACGCCGAGGCTGCCGCTTCCCCCGAGATTGAAGTAGGGATGGGCGCTGAGGTTGATCACGGTCGGTTTTGTCGTGCGTGCCTCGAAGCTCAGCGACAGTGTATCTGCCTCGAGTTGATAGGTTGCCCGGGTGATGACTTCGCCCGGAAAGCCTTGGTCGCCATCCGGACTGACATGGGTCAGGACCAGTTTCGGCAACGGTTCGGCGTCGGCGGCGGCAACCGTCCAGAACACCCGGTTGAACCCGACCGCTCCGCCGTGCAGCGTGGCGTCGCCGTTGTTCTTCGAAAGCTTGTAGGTCTGGCCGTCCAGCGTAACGGATCCGCCAGCGATCCGGTTGGCGTAGCGGCCGAGCAGGCAGCCGAACGAGCCACCGTAGTCACTGTAGGCGGCAACGTTGCCAAAACCGAGCAGAATGTGGTCGCGAACGCCGTCCCGGTCGGGGGTTTCGATGCTCACCATCCGACCGCCAAAATCGGTGATGCGGACCCTCAGGCGGTTGTTCTCGAGCGTGAACAGCGTTGCGGCACGTCCGTCCGGCAACTGACCGAAGGGTTCGGAGGGCAAAACTGGCGTCATTGTGCTTCCTGTTCCGCGGCGGGGGGTGTTTGCCGGCAGCCTATAACATCGGCGGCTTTGTGCTACCCGTCTCTTCGATCGGTCGCCAGCCATGCCGCAACGAATGCGCC
>JAQGHW010000364.1 GCA_028291505.1 Rhodopila sp.
CCCTCGACCTGGCGCTGGATCCAGGATTTCTGTTCGGGGTCCTGGATGTGCATGAACTCGACGCCGATCGGGCCGCAATAGGTCTCGCGGAGGATCTGCACGATCTCTCGCAGCGTCGCGGTTTCCCGGCCGAGCACGTTGTCAATGAAGATCGGCTTGTCGAGGTCAGCGTCGGTGAAGCCGTACGAAGCGGGATCCAGTTCCGCATGCTTGTGTGGGGCTTGCAAACCGAGCGGGTCTAATTGGGCCTCAAGGTGGCCGCGCACACGGTAGGAGCGGATCAGCATCAGCGCGCGGAGCGAGGGGATGATGGCGGCGCGGACCTGGTCCGGCGCCAGGTTTTGGACGGTTTTCGGCGCCGCCGGTGCAGTTTCATCCACCCCGAAGCTCGGGCGAGGTGCCCAGGAGGCGCCGCTGGCATCCTCCAGCACCGCACGGGCTTCGTCGTTCATCGCGCCGAACAGGTCGGCGAAGCTGGGGTCGACAGCGGATGGATTGGATGCCCACCGGGCGTAGAGATCGGCCAAGAAACCTGCGTTGGCGCCGTTGAAGGCTGACGCCAGGATGTCCATACCCGCCATTTGTTACGGTCCCTTATCTGTCCGTGCCGCGCGTCTTAGAGAAGCCCACTGCCGGCGGAAAGCCCCTTTCGGCGTCCACTGAGTTGCTTCCACCGCATGTCCGGATATTCCGGGCAGATGGCCAAATCAGGGCCGCCGAAAGCCTCCGAAGTCAGGGCCGCCGGCAGCCTCCGATCGAAGCAAAAAATGCGCCAGACGACCGGTTGGGGCGCCTGACGCATCGGTAGTTGGTAGCCGAGATTGGTTAATGCAACCTAAACAGCGGGGCTTCGCCCCCACGTGCCATGCCCAGGACTGGGCCCTGTCATGACACGTGTCAGCCTTCGGCTTACGTCGCGGGCTGTTCTTCCGTCGGCGGAGCGGGCGGGCGCGACCGGCGTTCGGCCATGAACTGGTCGAACTCGGACTTGTCCTTGGCGAAGCGCAGGCGGTCGAGGAAGGAGCCGAACTCTTTCTGCTCCTCCTCCATACGGCGGAGGGTCTCGGCCTTGTACTCATCGAAGGCACGGTTGCCGGACGTTGAGGCCGGACGGTCAGAGGGCCCGCAGGCCCAGGCCTTCCAATTGCTGAACGGACCGCCGTCCTGCCAGTTCTGTTGGTTCATCGCCCGTCTGGCGCGACGTCCGAAGCATCCCATGCGACCACTCCCTATCATGTAAAACAGCAGGGCCAGACCAACTGGCCACCAGAAGATGAAACCGAGGACGGTGAAGGCGATGGCGACCGGGCGGCTCATGCCCGCCGGATGCCAGAAGGGCGGCCCGGCCCAGGCGTGGTCGCCCCAGTTGGGGCCACCCCAGTTCTGGTTGGTTGCACCGGGACCGTTGTCAGGCTGTTGCCATCGCTGGCCTTGAGTGTTCCCCCAGGGGCCTTGGTTCCAGCCGCGGGGGCCGTATGCGTCTTGGTTGGCAGCGCTCGTCATCGAGGGCCTCATGTGAATGTAAGACACATTTACATTAGGGAGAGGGAGGCGGGTCGTCAAGCAGTTCGGCTGGGTATTTGTAGGGTTTGGTGGATCAAGCGTGGCGGAAGCTATTATGGCCTATCCAGCCGGGCGATCTCACTTTCAATCGCAGCAAGCAATGGGGCCAAACTGTATTGGACAGTACGCCAGACAAAATCCTCCGCCACGTTGTCGTAGTCGTGGCGGTAGACGTTGCCTACGCCCATGATCGCTCGCCACGGTAAATCCGGGTGCCTATCACGCACCTCGGGGGAAAGCCGGCGGGCAGCCTCGGAAATGATTTCGAGGCAACGTGTCACCGCATAGAACGTCCGTCGATCTGCTTCGAAGTCTTCCTGGGACAAACAACCGACAAATGCGCACGCGAGCCGCACGTTGTCCCGTATATCGAAAAGAGCCAGCCGACCGCGCTCAGAAGGCATAGACCGCATCTCGTTCGACACCCGGCCGAACAAGTGCCTTCAGGCGATCGCGATTTGCGACATCCACATGATCGGGGAACAAATCGCCCAAATACTGGGTAATGCTCACATACTCGAACAACCCAATGGCTGCGTCGGGCTCAAGCGCGATCAGGATATCAATATCGCTGCCGGGGTTTGCCTCACCCCGTGCGACCGAACCGAACAAGCCCGCATGCAGAATGCCGCGGCGACGGAGTTCCGCTTCATGAGCACGCAGTGTTGCGATCACCTGTTCGCGGTCCATCATTGCACCCTATATCAAAACCGTCCCTGGTTCCATAAGACGCCGAAAAGCGCCGATCGCTGCCGTGAATCGCGATGTAAAAGTCCGAGCGCGCGCGGCTACTCCCCGCCCGCCAGACCCAGGCTCTGCAGGTAAATCAGCACCCCTGCCTCCAACAGGTCCTCCGCCGCCATCGGCAGCTTCCGGCGCGACGGGCCCTCCCGCACGAACAGCGAGGCGATCCCGTGCGCCATCGCCCAGATATGCAGCGCCATCATCAGCGACGGCGGCCGCCGACCATTCGGCAGCGTCGAGGCAACCCCATCCGCCGCCTCCCGCAGCACCGCGAACGCCCGATCCGCCGCGGCCTGCAACCCCGGATGTGCATCAATATTCAGCCGCGAGTCGAACATCGCCGCGTAATACGCCGGCTCTCCCCTGGCGAACGCCAGATACGCCCGCCCTAGATCCTCGAACGCTCGCACCGCCTCCGGCCGTCCCCCATTCCAGGCAGTCGCCAGCTGTTCGGCGAACCGATCGTATCCGCGCAGCGCGACCTCGGCCAACAGGGCGTCGGCATCACGGAAATGCCGGTACGGCGCGGCCGGGCTGACCCCGGCGAGCCGAGCGGCCTCGGCGATGGTGAAGCCGGCCGGGCCTTTGGCACCAATCAACTCCAGCGCCGCTTCGATCAGCGCTTCGCGCAGGTTGCCGTGGTGATAGCCGCGGCGCCCCGAACCGCCGTCACCGGGTCCGGACCAACTCATGTATCGGACGAGCTCATGTAAACAGCTTTTACATGAGTCGCGGCCCCGATCCAGCCGAGGCCAAAAAAAGTCCCGGCCACCGAAGCGGCCAGGCCTAGTGAGGTCCGGTGTTGATCTGGATCAAATGATGATCCGGCCGGCGATGCGAGTGTCGGGGAACATCGACCGGCAACGCATACGATAAC
>JAQGHW010000372.1 GCA_028291505.1 Rhodopila sp.
CCGAGATTCCTTACTACACGGAAAACGCGCCCGACACCTATGGCTATACGGCTAATCCCGAAGGCCCCAGTTACCGCGATGAAGGTGTTGGTGCCTTCCTGCTAACGTCAGGTAATTCTGACTGGGCAGCCTTGGCGCCGAAATTCTTCGGCACGTTCCAGGTGGCGACCTTGCGCAATGTCGATAAGAGGCAGCGCAGTACGTTCGTAAAAGGCTACATGCACAACGGCTATTTCAAGACCCTTGAGGAGGTCGTGCATTTCTACAACACCCGCGACGTGCTGCCGACCTGCCCAGCCGCACTCGGCACGGCAATCGGCGGGCCCGTTGGCACCACCTGTTGGCCGGCGCCCGAAGTGCCGACCAATATCAATCACACGCAAACCGGCAATCTCGGGCTCACGCATGATCAGGAGCTTGCCATCGTGGCTTTCCTCAAGACATTGTCCGATGGGTACGTCCCGCCGACGGTGACACAGTGACATTGATCATCCACGGGATAGAGCGTTTTCACCCTGACTGTGCAGGTTGAAAGCGCTCTATCCTCTTGTTTGATCGCATGATTCACACGCTTTGAGTGTTCCCCTCGCGTTTCGTCAGATTGGCCTGACGCCAACGAAACGCTGGCCGCTTATTGGGAGCCGTCGACGGCCAGTGACCGGGAAGGGCTCTCATGCGGCCTGCATCGTTCCGGTCACATCGCGCCATGTACAGAATGAGGCGTCGCGAACGGCATGGTAATCATCGAACGGGCGAACATCTGGCCAAAGCAGGCTGTCACGCCGCGCACCGGCGCGGCAACCTGACAACACCACCGCACGTCGTGGGTGGCCGGGGCGGGCCCGATCACACACAAATGACAGGGGAGGTGCCGGACCATGACCGTTGGCGGGGAAATCGTGCGCCCGTGACCTTTGCTATTATTCATGTGAAATCATCGCAAGCTGAATGACATAGCCGCTCACGACTGCTAGAGTGAGCGGATGCAACATGCCCGCACCGCTCGGCGGTCCGTCCTTCTCGCGCTTACCCTGTTGTCGGCTTGCGCGGCATCTGAACCTTCTTCCGACAACGCGAACGCCCGGGTGTCGAACGGGGTGATCGGCGATTACCTTGCCGGCCGGTTCGCGCTTTCCGAAGGCGACGCGCAGACAGCGGCGAACGATCTGTTGAAGGCAGTCGCGCAAACCCCGGGCGATCCGGAACTGACATTACAAGCATTTATCGCCACGCTGAATGCCGGGCGGCCGGAAGCGGTCAAGCTGGCGCGGCAGTTGCCGGATAGCCAGGTCGCGCAGCTTGTGCTGGCGGATGTGGACATCAAGGCGGGGCGTTGGCAGGCGGCGGAGCAGCGTTTCCATGCGTTGCCGCGGCAGGGACTGACTCAGTTGCTGCAGCCCTTGCTGGTTGCGTGGGCGCAGCAAGGGGATGGGCGGACGGATACCGCGCTCTCGACGCTGCGGCCGTATGTCGACAACCCGCGGTTTCGCACCATCTTCGCGCTGCATGCGGCGATGATCGCGGACCTCGGGGACCGCAAGGACGACGCCGCCAAGCTGTACCGGTCGACCGAGACCGATTCGGCGCAGCCCAATGTCCGCATGGCGCAGATTCTGGCGAGCTGGGAGGCGCGTTCCAGCCAGCCCGGGGAGGCGCAGCGGACCCTGGCGTCGCTGCCCGCGGTCGCGCCGGACCTGGCGATCACGATGCCGGCGCTGATGGCCAGCGTGACCAGACGGCCGGTGGCGCGTGCGGCGGATGGCGTCGCCGAAGCATATTTTACCTTCGCGGCGTTGCTTCAGGCGCAGGACGCCAACGACTTCGCGCTGATCATGCTGCGGCTGGCGCTCGACCTGCGGCCAGATTTCGCCACGGCCCGGCTGCTCGCCGCGGACATCCTGCAGAACCAGCATCGCCCGGAGCTGGCGCTTCGTACGTTGAACGAGGTGCCGGCGACGGACCCGTTGATCGCCATTGTGCAGCTTCGCCGAGCGGCCCTAGTGGATCGACTGGGGCGTTCGGATGACTCGATGCGCGATCTGGAGCGACTGGCTCGGGACTATCCCGATAGTCCGCTGCCGGACGAGCAGCGGGGCGACATCCTGCGCAGCAAGGAAAGATTCCCGGATGCGGTCGTGGCGTACGACCGGGCGATCGCTCGGGTGACGCATCCGGCGGCGTCTGACTGGGTGCTGTTCTATGACCGCGGCGTGGCGGAGGAACGCGCCCACCAGTGGCAGAAGGCGGAGGCTGATTTCCACCGCGCGCTGGAACTGTCGCCGGATCAGCCGTTCGTGCTGAACTACCTCGGCTATTCCTGGGCGGACATGGGCCATCACCTGAATGAGGCGCGGCAGATGATCCAGCGGGCGGCGGAACGGCGGCCGAATGATGGGGCCATCACGGACAGCCTGGGGTGGGTGCTGTTCCGGCAGGGCGACGCGAAGGGCGCGGTGACGGCGCTGGAACACGCGGTTGAAATTGAGCCGGAGGATTCGACCATCAACGGGCACCTCGGTGATGCGTATTGGGCGGCCGGGCGCAAGATCGAGGCGCAGTACCAGTGGCGGCGCGCACTGACACTGAGCCCCACGGCGGATGACGCGGCCAAGCTGGAAGCCAAGCTGAACACCGGGCGAGCGGGCGCGGTCCTCAGCGGGCAATAGACGTTCCGCGGGGGCTTCTGGTGTCGCCGCTATTGGGGTCGCCGGTTTTGGGGTCACCATTATTGGGGTCGCCGCTGTCGGAATTCGCGCCGGCGAAGGTGAACCTGCATCTGCATATCGTTGGCCGGCGGGAGGATGGCTATCACCTGCTGGATAGTCTCGCGGTTTTCGCCGGGATCGGCGATTGGCTGACGGTGTCGCCTGGCGATGGGCTGACGCTGTCGGTGACCGGGCCGTTCGCGGCCGGACTGGAAGGCGAAAGCGACAATCTGGTGCTGCGAGCGGCGCGCGCCCTGGCGGCGCATGGCGGGGTAGAAGCTGCCGGGCGGTTGGTGCTGGAGAAGAACCTGCCGGTTGCCTCGGGAATCGGCGGTGGATCGGCGGATGCGGCGGCGGCGCTGCGGCTGCTGTGCCGGTTCTGGCGGCTGGAACCAGGCGCGATCGGCGTTCTCGCGCGTGGGCTGGGGGCGGATGTCCCGGTTTGCGTGGCCGGCCGGCCGGCGCTGATGTCTGGGATCGGCGACGTGCTGTCGCCCGTGCCGAAGCTGCCGGATGTGGGGATCGTGCTGGTCAACCCGGGGGTCGCGGTATCGACACCGGCGGTTTTTCGCGCCCGCGGCGGCCCGTTCTCCGCCGCGGCGGATTTGCCGGCGCACGGATGGCTGGACGCGGCGGCTCTGGTGGCGATGCTGCGGAGCACTCGCAATGACCTTGAACCGGCCGCCCGGCTGCTGTCGCCCGCCATTGGCGGCGCGATGGATGCTGTGGCGGCCGCGCCCGGGTGCCTGTTGGCCCGCATGAGCGGATCGGGCGCGACGTGCTTCGGATTGTTCCCCACGCCAGTGGCGGCGGAGGCCGCGGCTCGGACGATCGCGCGGGACGGGTGGTGGGTCTGGGGCGGGGGGTTTATCGGCGGTTAGCGGTTCTGGCTTTACGCGAGCGGCCGGTCGACCTATCACGTCGCGGGCGAGCACGCCGACGGTGGGAATGTCAGCATGTTGGGGCGTCGCCAAGCGGTAAGGCAACGGATTTTGATTCCGTCATACGGAGGTTCGATCCCTCCCGCCCCAGCCAATCAGCCGCGTGCGGAGACCCTTGGTGCTGTCTGGCCTGGTGCTGTCTGGCTTGGTGCTGTCTGGCGCAACTCGCCGATCGCGGCTTGGACGTTCTGCCAGCGCTCCAAGCCAGATACATCGCCGCCCAGGCGTGCTTCGGCGATACGTTCGCGGACGACGGCCTGGGCTCGCAGACCATGCACGCGGATCAGGTTCTGGGCTGTGTATTTACCGTCTGGTTCGGACATTGTTGGTTCCTCCTTGTTGTGGCGATCGACCGGCTGGGGCCCGCCGACCGGATCGGCCTGATCCGGACTGCGTTGGCAGGTCATGGCAAGCCGCCATTTGTCAGCCCTTCGGCCGCTGGGATCAGTTTGACGCCGAGCGTGAATCGAAGCCGAGGAAGCCGGCGCTGGGCAGCGGCGTGCCGCCGTCGTTGGCGAACAGCTTGGGCGTCGCCAGCGGTTTGGTGGCAACGGGGATATTCGCCGCCTGCGCAGTCTTGTTGGGAAGCGTCTTGCCCGGAACGGACTTTCCTGGCCTGCCGGCCTGTGCGGTCTTGCTGGCCGGTTCAGGCGAGGGGGCGTTGCGCCCGAGCGCGCGCGAACCGCGGCCGCTGTCCTCGCCGCGCATCGACAGCAGCAGGAACGAGATATCGTTGCGGCCGAGATCGACCGACAGCTCCATCGGCGTCATGCCCAGGATGTTGACGCCATTCATGTCGGCGCCGCGATTGAGTGCGTCGCGGGCGGAGGCGATGTCGCCTCGGTTGATCGCGTCGAACAGCGCGTCGGTCGGCTGCATGTCGCCGGATGCCCGGGTTGCCGGTGCGGCGGGCTCCCTGGGTTTGGCGCCGGGGATTGCGTCGGGCGGGGGTTCAGGCGGCTTTTCGGGAGCGGATTGCGCGCGGCCGGCTCTGCCGGTGGTGCCGGCCGGTCCGTTGCCGATCTGCGCCCATGCGGCCGAGGCGGCGAGCACCCCGAGTGTTACACAGAAGGCCGATGCGCAGAGGCGACGACCCCGCAATGCGGTTAAGGCGGAAGCATTCATGGCCCGGACCTTTATGGCGTCAGCCATTGTTGGAAGTGCAATGCCGGCGTTCTAGCAGGGATCGGTTTGGTGCGTCGATATGGATGCCACGGGCACCCAGCCGAGGAAGACGGTGTATTTGGGCACCGCCAGACATGGGTGGCCGCGCCAGGCACGGCCATGACACAATGGTGAGGGTGGCCGTGACGCAATGGCGAGGGTGGCCGCGGCAGGTTCGGCCGCGACGCGAGGCAGCGGGAGCGGGCACTATTTTTGTGGCGGCCAGCGCCAGTCGGCGACCTCCGGCATGTCCTTGCCGTGGCGTACTATGTACTGCTCGTGCTCGATCAGTTTGTCGCGCATCGCCTGCTTCACGTACACGGCCAGGCTGCTGATGCCGGGGACGCGATCGATGACGTCGCCCACCAGATGGAATCGGTCGAGGCGGTTGCGCACCACCATGTCGAACGGCGTGGTCGTGGTGCCTTCCTCCATGAAGCCGCGGACGTGGAAGTTGACGTGGTTGTTGCGCTTGTAGACCAGGCGGTGGATCAGTGTCGGGTAGCCGTGAAAGGCGAAGATGACCGGCTTGCCGACGGGGAACAGGGCGTCGAAATCTTCCTCGGTCAGGCCGTGCGGGTGCTGCGATTTCGGCTGCAAGGTCATCAGATCGACCACGTTGACGACCCGGACCCGAAGGCTGGGCAGGAACTGGTGCAGCAGATCGACCGCTGCCATCACCTCCAAGGTTGGGACGTCGCCGGCGCAGGCCATGACGACATCGGTTTCGCCGTCCTGATCGTTGCTGGCCCATGGCCAGATGCCGATGCCCTGGGTGCAGTGCTTGATCGCCGACTCGATATCGAGCCATTGCGCCTCCGGTTGCTTGCCGGCGACGATGACGTTGATGCGGTCCCAGCTTCGCAGGCAGTGGTCGGTAACCCACAGCAGGGTGTTGGCGTCGGGCGGCAGGTAGACCCGCACGATATCGGCCTTCTTGTTCACCACGTGTTCGATTAAGCCCGGTTCCTGGTGGCTGAATCCATTATGGTCCTGCCGCCAGACGTGGGACGTGAGCAGATAGTTCAGCGACGCGATCGGCCGGCGCCAGGCGATCGCGCGTGAACTTTTCAGCCATTTGGCGTGCTGGTTCACCATTGAATCGACGATGTGGATGAACGCCTCGTAGCAGGACAGGAATCCGTGCCGGCCGGTCAGCAGGTAGCCCTCTAGCCAGCCCTGGATGGTATGCTCGCTGAGGATCTCCATGACCCGGCCGTCGGGGGCGAGGTGGTCGTCGTCGGGGAGAGTCTCGGCGTCCCAGGCGCGGTTGGTGGCTTCCAGCACGTCGTCCAGGCGGTTGGAATTGTTCTCGTCCGGGGAGAAGACGCGGAAGTTTCGGGTGTCGGCGTTGGCCTTCATCACGTCGCGCAGGAAGCTGCCCATGATCCGGGTGGCTTCGCCGTCCACCGAACCGGGGCTGCTCACCTTGACGGCATAATCGGCATAGTCGGGCATCCGCAGCGGGCGCATCAGCAGGCCGCCGTTGGTGTGCGGATTGGCGCTCATGCGTTTTTCGCCGAGGGGGGCCAGGCTGGTGATCGCCTCGACCGGGCGGCCGGCCTCGTCGAACAGTTCCTCCGGATGATAGCCGCGCATCCAGTCGTCGAGCAGCTTCAGGTGTTCGGGCTTGTTCATGGTGAACGGCACCTGATGGGCGCGCCAGGAGCCCTCGGTCTTCAGGCCGTCGACGGTTTTCGGGCCGGTCCAGCCCTTTGGGCTGCGCAGGATGATCATCGGCCAGGCTGGACGGCCGTTGCTGCCGCCGTGGTTTTTGTCGCCGGAGCGGGCTGCGTGCTGGATGCGACGGATCGCATCGAAGGCGCGGTCCATCGCGGCGGCCATCGCCTGGTGCATCTGGTCGGGATCGGAGCCCGCGACCTCGATCGGGTTGTAGCCGTAGCCGGTCATCAGGGCGTGCAGTTCGGCGGACGGGATGCGGGCCAGGATGGTGGGATTGGCGATCTTGTAGCCGTTCAGGTGCAGGATCGGCAGGACGGCGCCGTCGGTCGCGGGGTTGAGGAACTTGTTGCCGTGCCAGGAGGTCGCCAACGGGCCGGTCTCGGCTTCGCCGTCGCCGATGACGCAGGCGGCGACCAGGCCGGGGTTGTCGAGCACCGAACCGTACGCGTGGGACAGAGAGTAGCCGAGCTCGCCGCCCTCGTGGATGGATCCGGGCGTGTCCGGTGCGGCGTGGCTGGGGATGCCGCCCGGGAAGGAGAACTGGCGGAACAGGTGGTGCATGCCCTCGCCGTCGCGCGACACGTTGGGATAGGTTTCGGAGTAGGTGCCCTCCAACCAGGTGCTGGCGACGACGCCGGGCGCGCCGTGGCCGGGGCCGGCGATGAATATCAGGTCGAGGTCACGCGCTTTGATGATGCGGTTGAGATGGAGGTACAGGAAGTTGAGGCCGGGGGTGGTGCCCCAGTGCCCGAGCAGGCGGGGCTTGACGTGTTCCATGCGGAGGGGCTCGCGCAGGAGCGGATTGGCCAACAGATAGACCTGGCCGACGGAAAGATAGTTCGCCGCGCGCCACCAGGCATTCATGCGGGCGAGTTCGTCCTTGGCCAAGGGGATCGGCATCTGCTGGTCGTTCATGTTTAATCTCCAGTGGTTCGCTGGGGCCGGTGCTTTGCTTGGAGCATGGCTCGATTTGGGTATGGCGCTTTGGGCGTAGCTCGCTTTGAGCGTGGGGCTTGCTGCGGGACCGGGAGCGTGATCGCTCGGGGCGGAAACGTCGGAAAGCGGCGGTCGCGCCTGCCAACCAGCGCGGTCCGATGCGTCAAATTGCGCGGAGCCGGGACTGGCTGTCCCTGAGCTGGATCAAGGGTGGAGCTGGATCAAGTGTGGTTCAGCAGCAGGAAGCCGGCATTTAGGTACGCGGCGTAGAGGCACCAGGCGCCATAGGGGACCATCAGCATGGCGGCGGTGCGGTGAATGCGTCGGAAAGCGACGATCGTCAGCGCGATGAACAAGAGCAGGACGATCACCACGCCCATCGCCAAAGCGGGGCTGTGCAGGCCGAAGAAGGCCGGTGCCCAGAGTGCGTTGGCGGCGAGTTGCCAGCCCCATAGGCGCAAGGGCGAGGCGGCGCCGAGGCGTCTCCAGACCAGCCATCCCGCGACCCCGATCATCACGTAGAGCACGGTCCAGACCGGCACGAACACCCAGGTCGGCGGTGTTCCGGCCGGAGCACGCAGCGTTAGATACCAGTGGTGGACGGCGCGAGCGGTCATCGATCCGCTGACTGCCCCGACCAGCAGGCACAGTCCGATGAAGCCCACCAACGCGAGGGTTGGCGAGACCGGCACGGACTTGCCCGGGTACGAGCCCCAGTCGTTTGGACCAGACTGCTGGAAGACACAGTTCCTTTCGCGATCCGATACGAGCTACCTACTGATGTGATCACATTGGGCAGCGGGGCGGAAGCTGCAAGTTGATTCCACCCGCATCACGATCGTCGCGATGCGGGCTGATTGGGACGGTCGCGGAGATCGGCGCCGGATCTTCCGCGAGCGGGCGGGCGAGCAAGCAGGTTTTGACTCGCGGCACACGGAGAACCTCGGAGGCTCACGGAGAAAGCGAAACGGCGCTTTGCGCGACGCGATCCCGGGCACGGTGCCCGCCGGGCGATTACGGGACGCTCGGCGATGCGGGACCCTGGCGATCGGGGATTCGGGGCGATCCGGGGATTCGGGGCGATCAGGGGGTTCGGGGCGATATCCGGAGGCGGTGGCGCACGCTGTTACCAGCCGTTGACCCGATGCCAGATCGCGACGACGTCCTGGTCGCCGTCGACGACGAAATAGCGGTCGTGCGCCGCGGCGGTCATGCAGGTGTGATTGGGCGCGATACGCAATTTGGCGCCGATCGGCAGATCGACGGGATAGGTCGGATCCAGCTCGACGACGCCATGTTCCTGATAGGCCCGGCGCACGATGGCGTTGCCGAAGCCGCGGTTTCCCTCGATATCCAGTGCGAGGCCGTAACCGTAGTCATGCGGGGTGGCCTCAGTGCTGCGGTCCTTCGACAGCGCCAGGCCGCCGGCGTCCACCAGGATGCGGCCCGGGCGGCGGCCGATGACGCTGGTCAGGACGGTCACCGCGATGGCGTCGGCGCCGTGGGTTTCGATCTCGGACTGGAACAGATCGCCGAACATGTAGACGCCGGCACGGATCTCGGTCACGCCGGCGAGGTTCCCGGCGTGGCGCGCGGTGGGCGAACTGCCGGCCGAGACGATGTCGATCGCGTAGCCGGCATCCCGCAGACGTTCGGCGGCTCGGGTGACCGCGCCGCGTTCGGCTTCAGCGATTCGCTCGATCTCACGCACCCCGCGGCCGGCGTAGGAGTGGCCGGCATGGGTCATGACACCGGTCAGGCAGGTCCCGAGGCGGGCGGCGAGTTCCAGCAGCAGGTCGCTGCCGGGAAGCACGCCGCCGCGTTCCTCACCGCTGTCGACCTCGATCAATGTGCGCGGCGGCGAGGGGTGGGCGGCGATGGTGTCCGCCATCGTGGGGTCGTCGGTGATCACGATGATTTGAGCGCCGGTGGCGTTCATCTCGCAGACGGATTGAAGCTTCTGCGGGGTGATGCCGACGGCATACAGGATGTCGGTGATGCCGTGGCCGAAGAAGTATTCCGCCTCGGCCAGGGTGGAGACGGTGATGCCGCCGGGTTGGCCATGGGTCGCGAGGCGTGCGACGTCGATCGATTTCGCGGTTTTCATATGCGGGCGAAGCGGGACGTGCAGGCGGGACAGGGCGGCGGCCATGCCGCGGATGTTGCGCGCCAGGATGGTGCGGTCGAGGACGAGGCAGGGGGTTGGCAGATCGGCGAGTTTCATGGCTGCGACGTCCCCAGGGATGGTGTCCATTCGGCGGCGTCATCGATCGGCAGCACCGGGCGCGGCATGTAGCGCCAGGGAAAGCGTGAGAGGATCGGGCTGGTGAGGCCGGGTGCATCGACCTCGATAACCTGGTCGTGGCGGAAGAACTCATCGAAGCCGCCGCGGAAGTGGCCTCGCGACTTCACCACGACGATGCGGGCGGCGGCGATGTCCAGGCCGAAGGCTTCGAAGAACATCGGGTCGGCGCACTGGTAGCGGTGGGTGAGGACGATGACGGTGATGCCGTCCAGGGTCAGCGCGGCGGCTTTTCCGACATCCAGCGTGTTGTTGGCGTAGATCCCGCGCCGGCCGCGGATGGGTTGGTCGAGCAGGCCGGCGACGGTGGCGGGGGCGCTGAAAGGTTTGGAGAACTCGTCGCCGCCGTCGCGGTTGAAGCGGGCCGCGAAGGTCGTGCCCTGGCCTTTTTCGTGAGCTTCGGCGGCGAGGGCGGGATCGTGGATGACGCCGACCAGGGCGTTGCTGACGCCGGCGGCATGGAAGGCTTGCAGGATCGCCATGGTGTTGCCTCGGCCGCCGCCGCCGGGGTTGTCGGCGACGTCGGCGAAGATCAGCGGGGTCCGGGTGGTTTTCGCCAGTTGGACCGCTTCGGCGAGGCTGGTCAGGCTGGGGCGGAATTTGTCGCGGCGGGCCCAGCCGGCGGCGGCGATTTCATTCGCGAGCGCGTCGGCGGCGGGCTGGTCGGTGGCGGTGACCACGACGGTCAGGCCGTTGAACGGGGTGTCGGCGTAGGCAAAGCCGCCCATGACGGAGACATTCAGGACACGTTCGGCATAGGGCGCCTCGGCCATGCGCTGCTGGCCGAGGTCGATCAACTCGCCGTACGGGCGGTTGGGGGCGTCCTTGCCGGTGAGTTGCGTCACGGTTGGGGGGACGATGGGCAGGCGGACACGGGACAGGCAGGTGCGGGTGCCGGTGAGCAGGCGGCGGAGCAGGACGGCGGCCTCGGCCCCGCGCTCACGCATGTCGAGGTGGGGGTTGGTGCGGTAGCCGACGAAGCCGTTCAGCAGGGCGACATCGGCGTCGGAGACGTTGGCATGCAGGTCGAAGGAGGCGACGACCGGGGTGTCGGGGCCGACGATGCGGCGAACCAGGGCAAGCAGTGTGCCTTCGGGGTCGTGGTCCTGCGTGGTCAGGCCGGCGCCGTGCAGGACGAGATAGACGCCGTCGAGCGGGCCGGCCTTGGTCAGGTCGCTTTCCCAGTGCTGCATGAGGCGATGGAAGAATTCCTGGTCGACCGGGCCGTTGGGTTCGGCCATGGCCAGGAGGCTGGGGACCGGTTCCCACTTGCCGGCCGCGTCCATGGCGTGGAGGAAGCCGGGAAGCTCACCCAGCATGCGGGGTGCGGGGGAGCGGGCTTCGGCGATGAGGTCGGGGCCGCGGATCAGGGTGCGGGTCTGGAAGTCTGCTTCGGTGGCCATCGGGGCGAAGCGGTTGCACTCGATGGAGAAGCCGAGGAGGGCGATGCGGGGCGGGTTGGTCATGGCTGGGGGGTTCCCGTTCGCATGCGTGTTCGGAGGAGGGGGGCGAATTTACGCATCGTCGTCATGGCTGGGCGTGTCGGGGCCACGTGCTGGAAGCGGTGGCCGGACACGCCGAACCATGGCGCCGCGAGAACGAGGTGCCGAACCAAAAGCTGGGTACCCGTCTCACAGCGCGATCTTCAGCAGGTCGGCGATTCGAGGGGTCGCCTTTAGTCCGGTTCCGGTCATCACGAGTACAGTCGTCTGCTCGGGCGAAATTGTGCCGGTCTCCAGCAGTTTAGCGAAGGCGGCGGCGGCCTGGGCGCTGGTGGGTTCGACGTAGATGCCGCTGCGAGCCAGATCGAGGGTCGCCTTGGCGATTTCCTGCTCGGTCAGGGTCACGGCGCCGCCGGCGGTTTCGCGCAGGGTTCCCAGAACCTCCCGCAAGCGGATCGGCTGCGCGATGGCGGTGCCCTCGGCGATGGTGGGGGAGATGGTCGTTGGCACGGCCTCATCCGATCCGGCCATGAAGGCGGCGGCGATCGGGGCGCAGTTTGCGGGCTGGGCGGCGAAGATGCGGGGCAGGCTTTCGATCTGACCGGCGCGCAGCAGCTCCGAAAAGCCGATCTCGCAGCCCAGCACGTTGGAGCCGGCGCCGCAGGGGGTGATGATGTTGTCCGGGACGCGAAAGCCGAGGTCTTCCCACAGTTCATAGGCCAGGGTTTTGGTCCCATGCAGGAAGAACGGGTGCCAGTTGTGGCTGGCATAGAAGATCGATGCCGATCGCGCGACGGCGGCATCCGCGGTGTCCTGGCGGCTGCCGGGGATAAGTTCGACGGTTGCCCCGTGGGCGCGCATCTGCACGGTCTTCGCCGGGCTGGTGGACACGGGGGTCATGATCGTCGCCCTGATCCCGCCGGCCGCGGCGTAAGCGGCCACCGCGGCGCCGCCGTTGCCGGAGCTGTCCTCCAGGACGTGGTCGATCCCCTGGGCGCGAAGCAGCGACAGCATCACGCTGGCGCCGCGGTCCTTGAAGCTGCAGGTCGGGTTGAACCACTCGCACTTCAGCAACACCCGCACGCCGGCGAGGGTGCATGGGATCAGGGGAGTGGAGCCCTCGCCCAGGGTGATCGGATTGTCGATCGGGAACGGGAACGCGGCTCGGTAGCGCCACAGGCCGCGGGTGGCGGTGTCGATCTCTGTTCGGGTCAGGCCGGGCAGCGGCGTGAGCAAGAGGGGTGCGTGGTCGTGGCCGCACCAGCGCGGCTGATCCAGCGGAAAGGTCGCGCCGGAGCGGGGGTCGATGTAATCGGGGGTGGCCGGGGGGGAGGGCATGCGTGCAGTTTGCGCAGAAGCTTGCGGCTGCTCAAGCCGGGGATGTTGTTTTTGTAGGGGCGGGGCTTTGCCCCTCCACCCCATCAAAGGCACAGCCTTTGAAATCCGTTTATTCAGATTGCGGACCCCGGGTCTTGCTTCCCGTCGCCGGTTTGCCCCGCGGCCAGCCGTTTTGCGTGGTCTCGCACCTCGGGCGGCCAGGATGTGGTCACTTCGTCGAACCGCGGCATGTCTGGCGCATAGAGCGCCCTGACCGCCTCTTCGAATCCGGGTTCATTCCCGGCCATCGCAGACATGAAACGGTACGCGGCTTCCCGAGCCAGCCGGACCCGATCGGATTCCGCAAGGGTCTTGCGAGCCGCTTCCACAAGTTTGCGAAGTGCCACCGATGCGCCGCCTGGTTGCGTGTTCAGCCACTCCCAGTGACGCGGCAGAAGCGTGACTTCGCGAGAAACAACGCCCAGCCTGGGGCGGCCAGGCCCGCGCGGGGGCTGATCCTCCGGGTCTTCGAGCGAATCTGAAATGCCCAGGCGTGCCAAGATATCGCGTGGACTGCCGCGCAGATCGAAGTCGACGGCCGCACCGGTGTCGTCGTCGAAGACGAGGATCGTGGATGCCTCGCCGCGCTCAAGGGCGGCCTTGACGGCCAGCGCTGTCTGCCCGGTCGGTCCAGACGCGATGCGTTTGAAGCCGGCGAACGCGGTGCATGTTTTCGGCATCATCGGCATTGTCCCAAGAGTTTATTTTACCCGGGTATTATAGCCTTCGAATTATACCCGGGTCAAATGAAACTTGCGTCGCCTCGGCTTGCCATGGGCACGCGCGGCGGAATATTCAGGCGCATGACCGACCTGAATGCCGTGCTTTCCGAACTGACCCGCGATCTTGTCGCGCTGGACAGCCGCAGTTCGCTTTCCAACATCCCGGTTGCCGAGCGGATCGAGCCGGAACTGAAGGGGTTCGAGGTCGAGCGCATCGACTATCTGGATGCCGCCGGCGTGCCCAAGCGGGTGTTGGTGGCACATCGCGGAGGGCCGGGGGGCATCGCGTTCTCCGGTCATATGGACACGGTGCCCGACACCGGGTGGCAGGACGATCCCTGGTCCGGGCGCATCGACGGCGATGGCGTGCTGTTCGGATTGGGCAGCACCGACATGAAGGGGCCGGTGGCGGCGGCGATCATCGC
>JAQGHW010000393.1 GCA_028291505.1 Rhodopila sp.
AGAATCCAGGAGGCCGACACCCACATCGACTTTTACCTAGCGAACATGTCCCGCCTGACCGGAATCGATTTCTCCAAATACGATCTCGATGAAAAATTGCCCACTTTGACGACGAACGGGCACCAGACGGTGGCGGCGCGTTTTTCCGGCCGTACGCCGCGGGAAATCGTCCAGGCCGGCCGGTCGTTGCAGGACGTCGATCTGGTCGGAACCCCCGACACCGTCGCCCGCCAAATGTCAGAAATTATCGACGCGGTCGGTGGAGACGGATTTCTCGTCACCGATCCCGAACTAACCCGGCGTTACATATCCGAGATCGCCGATGGACTAACCCCGGCGTTGCAGAAACTGGGCGTCGTGCGCAGTCGTTACGAACACGTTACACTGCGCGACAACCTGCTGGCATTCTAGTGTACTTCCCCCGAAGTCCGTCGCATCTTGCGGCGCACGCAGGGGACCAGCAGGCCACTGAAAACAAAGAGCTAGTGTCGCGAATTCTGAGGTTCGCCACGATGGCGGCCTTCAGATCCGGGACACTAGGTGAGATCCGCGCCATGCACTCGCAGAATAGCCGGCTGGCGAACCGCGTTCGCGACCTGGAGGCGCAGCCGTGACCCCTGCCGACCCGGCCGTCCCTCGCGGCCTCGGCCATTCCGGTCGGGAGTTCCCAAAATGCCCAACGACACCCTAGCCGCCGAAGCCCTCGGCGCCCGCCTGCCCCCATTGCTGGTGGCCGCGGATCGGGTCGCCTCGACCGTCGCCCAGGGTGTGCACGGTCGCCGGCGCGTCGGTCAGGGCGACAGTTTCTGGCAGTTCCGAAGATTCGTCTCCGGGGACCCCCTGGCCCGCATAGACTGGCGGCAATCCGCGAAATCCGGTCGCGGCGCACCCGAGGGCTGGTTCATCCGCGAAACCGAGTGGGAGGCCGCCCAAACCGTCAGCTTGTGGCGCGACGCATCGCCCTCCATGCGCTGGCGATCGCGCCAGGTCACTGTCGAAAAACGCGACCGCGCGAATCTGCTGTTGCTTTCTCTCGCCTCCCTGCTGCTTCGTGGTGGGGAGAGAGTCATGATGATGCAACAAGGTGCCCGTTCGGTGACCAGCCGATCCGCCCTGGAATCACTGGTGGCGGAGCTGCAAGCGGCGGACGACGACAACGGACTGCCCCCGCTCGTGCGGTTGCCGCGCCACGGCACAGTCGTGCTGTTCAGCGACTTCCTCTCGCCGCTGGATGAGATCCGAGCCCTGATCAGCCGCTTCGCCGCCGTGCCGGTGACCGGATACCTGCTGCAGATCCTCGATCCGGCGGAGACCGCCCTGCCCTATCAGGGCCGCGTCCGCTTCCGTGGCATGGAAGCCGACGGCATCGCGCTCATCCCCCGCGTCGAGTCCGTACGCCACGCCTACGCCGAACGGCTGAAGGCCCAGCAGGACGGGTTGGCTTCGATCTGCGCCACCGCCGGCTTCGGCTTCGGCGTCCACCGCACCGACCACCCCCCGGAGATGGCGCTGCTGACACTGTACCAGGCTTTGGCGGCAAGATGATCCTTCGCCTTCTTATCGCTTGCCGCCCCGAAATTTGGCGCCCCAGCATTCGGCACCATGACAACCAGGACAACCGGGGCGACGTGAGATGATCTTCGTCGCCCCCTGGGTGCTCGTCAGCCTGCTGGCCCTGCCATTGCTGTGGTGGCTGCTGCGGGTCACCCCACCCGCGCCCCGCTCCGAAATCTTCCCCGCCGTCCGCTTCCTTCTCGGCCTCAACGCCACCGAGGAAACCCCTGCGCGCACCCCCTGGTGGCTGCTCGCACTCCGCCTGCTCGCCGCCGGCCTGGTGATCATCGCCCTTGCCCGACCAGTCCTTGATGCAGGCACCGCGCTGGCCGGCAAGGGTCCGGTGCTGCTGGTGATGGATAATGGTTGGGCAGCGGCCGACGACTGGGCGCGTCGCAAGGAAGCCGCCGCGGCGTTGCTCGATCGTGCCGAACGCGCCGGACGCAAGGCGGCCCTGCTGACCACCGCGCAAGACGGCAGCGGCACCCCAATCGCGGTGTCCGCCACCATGCCGGTGGCCGATCTGCGCGCCCGTCTCGCCGCGATGCAGCCACAGCCCTGGCCGTCGGACCGTGCCGCTGCGGCCGAGGCGATGCATACCTGGCATGACAATACCGATGCCTCGGTGATCTACGTGCCGGACGGCTTGACTGACGGCGCCGATTTCAGCCGCTTCGCGGCCGCCCTGCGCGATACCGGATCGGTTACCGAAATCTGCTGCGATGCCGCGTCCTCACCGTTGCTGCTGCCGCCCACCAGTGAGGCGGATCGCCTCGTCGTCCATCTGGCGCAGGCGCCCCGAGTGACCCCGACCGCAGCCAGCGTACTCGCTCAAGGCGGCGACGGACGCACCCTGGCGCGCACCAACGTCACCATACCCGCGGGCGCCTCGGTTGCCTCCGCTGCCATCCCGCTGCCGCCGGAACTGCGCAATCGCCTGACCCGGCTTGTGCTCGAAGGCCCACCCAGCGCCGGCTCCGTCGTGCTGCTGGATGAACGTTGGCGACGCCGGCCCGTCGGCTTGCTGTCGGGCGACCTTTCGACCGCCGACACCCCGTTCACCGGCTCGATCTACTTCCTCAAACGCGCGCTGGGGCCGTTTACCGAACTCCGCGAAGGCGATGCGGCGACGCTGCTCAAGCGGGACATATCCGTGCTGATCCTCGCCGACCGGCCGCTACCGGCGGGTACTGAGCGGGATACGCTGGAAGAATGGGTGCGCAAGGGCGGGCTGCTGATCCGCTTCGCCGGACCACGCACGGCAGAGGCGGCGACCAACGACACCGACACGCTGCTGCCGGTGCGATTGCTCGCCGGTGATCGTCAACTCGGCGGCGCGATGTCCTGGAGCCAGCCCGCCGGGCTCGCCGCATTCCCGCCGACCTCCCCCTTCGCCGGCCTGCCGGTGACCGACGACGTCACGGTCACCCGCCAGGTCCTCGCCGAACCCAGCGCCGATCTCGCGGCCCGAACCTGGGCGGCGTTGCAGGACGGCACGCCATTGGTGACCGAAGCGCCGCTCGGTGCCGGCCGTGTCGTCCTGTTCCACGTCACCGCCAACGCCGACTGGTCCAACCTGCCGCTGTCCGGTGCATTCGTCGACATGCTGCGCCGCCTCGTCGAACTGTCGGTCGGCGTCGCCAGCGCCCAAAACAACGTGACTCTGGCGCCGGCCGAAACGCTGGACGGGTTCGGCCTGTTGTCGCAACCGCCACCCGCCGCGACCGGGTTGCAGGCAGACAAATTCGGCTCGACCCCGGTATCTCCGCGTCATCCGCCCGGCCTGTACGGCCCGGAAAGCGGCCGCCAGGTGCTCAACCTCGGAACCAGCATCGCCGCGCCCGAACCCGCCCCGCCGATCGCCGGCGCAACCCTGGAAACCGTCCGCGGATCGGCGCGTGAGCGAGCCCTCGGCCCCCCTGTGCTGGCCTTCGCGATCGTGCTGTTGTGCCTGGACATGCTGGTCTCGCTCGCATTGCGTGGGTTGCTTCGGGCGCGCGTTTCCGCCACCGCCGCCGTATTGCTGCTGCTGACCATCCCGGCTGCCCACGCGCTCAGCAACAGCCCCAACCCTGCCATCGACACCAGGCTCGGTTACATCGTCTCCGGCGACTCACAGGTCGACAGCATCGCCAGGGCGGGCCTGGAGGGCTTGTCGGAATACGTCAACGCCCGCACCGCCGCCACCCTGTTCGAGCCCGACGCGGTGCAGCCCGGCCAGACCGACCTCAGCCTGTATCCGCTGCTATATTGGCCGATCACCGCCGACGCGCCGGAGCTTACCAGCGCGCAGGCCGCCGCGCTGAACGACTACATGAGCCGAGGCGGGATCATCGTCATCGACACCCGCGATGCCGGATCGGGCGCCGGGTTTGCCCCCGGCACCGAGGACGCCCTGAAACGCATCGCCCGCAGCCTGATCGTGCCGCCGCTGGCGCCGCTGACCGGCGACCACGTGCTGTCGCACGCATTCTACTTGCTGTCGGATTTCCCCGGCCGGTTCACCGGCGACACGGTGTGGGTCCAGCGCGACCAGGATCGCACCAACGACAGCGTCAGTCCGGTGATCATCGGCGGCAACGACTGGGCTGCCGCCTGGGCGCTGGATGCCGGCGGCAACAACCCCTACGCGGTGCTGCCGGGCGGCCAGCGGCAACGCATCCTGGCCTATCGTTTCGGCGTCAACCTGGTGATGTACGCGCTCACCGGCAACTACAAGGGTGATCAGGTGCACGTCCCCGCCATCCTGCAGCGGCTAGGCCAGTGATGCGCCCCAACGGTTGCCGCGATCAGACGACGACCCGAACATGTCGATTGGATTATCCGTCACGGCCCAGCCTCCGTCGGTCGTCGCGGCCCCGCTTCGCGCACGCGCAATCGCCCAACTTCCCATCTTCGCCATGGCCCGGCTTGTCCGGGCCACCAATCGCGGCACGGGCGGTAATTGTTAACCCCGCCGCGTTTCACTGGAATCGCACATCCCGACTCCCATGCGTTCAATCCATCGCAAGCAAGCAAGTATTTCAACACGGAGAAAGAACGAGGGCCACGAAGCGTCGCGGAGCAAGCAAGACCCTCGCTAAGCGCGAAGTGCATTCGGACCGCTGGAGCCCCCAACAGCCTCCAGCCGAGGCAGACCGTCGCTCCGCCAACATCGATCGTTCCAAATCCGAATCCGGAACGTCCCGCCGCACGGCTCCGTGGCCCTTCGTGGCCCTCGTCCTTCCCTTGTGTTGTGAAGCGGTCCATTCGCTCAGCATGGCCAGGACAATGTCCCCCATACCGGCATAAGGCCAATACCAAAGCCGAACGATGACGACACAGACATGATCACCTAGAACCCCTCCGTTCTCACCCCCAAGAAACAGACGTAATGCATCCAGAACAAGTCATCGCCGCGATCCGCTTCGATCCCCTGCTGCCAATCTGGCTGCTGGCAACGCTCGGCGCACTGTCGCTCGCCATCGTGGCCCTCGGCATCTGGCGGCGTGGCCGAGGCACACTCCTGCGCCTCGCCGCCTTCGCCGTACTCCTCCTATGGCTCACCGGCCCAAGACCGGTGCAGGAGACCCGCGAGTCCCTGCGTGACATCGGACTGCTCGTCGTGGACCAGTCGGCATCGATGCAGGTCAACAACCGAGCCCATCTCGCCGACGTCGCGCGCCAATCGATCGAGGCCCAGGCCTCCCATCTGTCCGACCTCGAACTCCGCACCATCACCGTCCCGGAAGCCGGCAACGCTGGCACGCGGCTGTTCGGCGAGGTCGATCGCGCACTCGCCGACATCCCCCGGTCCCGCCTGGCCGGTACCATCGCCATCACCGACGGCCAACTCCACGACGTAACCAAAGCCACCCCCGGCGGCGCCCCGCTCAACCTGCTGCTCACCGGCAAAGGCGAGGAGACCGACCGCCGCCTGCGTGTGATCGAAGCCCCCGGCTACGGGATCGTCGGCAAATCCGTCACCCTGCGCGTCGCCATCGACGACCTGGGCACACCTGCAACCCTTGGCGGCCACACCGGCCCCGCCACCCTCACCGTCCGCCGCGACGGACAACCGTTCCGCACCGAAAGCGTCCCGATCGGCGCCGAACAGCGCATCGACGTCCCGATCACCCGCGCCGGCCCAACCGTCATAGAAATGTCCGCCAGCCCCTTGCCCGGAGAGGTCTCACAGCTCAACAACCGCGCCGTGGTCGAGATCAACGGCGTCCGCGACCGCCTGCGCGTGCTGCTGATTTCCGGCGAACCGCACCAGGGGGAGCGTACCTGGCGCCGCCTGCTGAAAGCCGATCCCTCCGTCGATCTGGTGCACTTCACCATCCTGCGTCCCCCCGAAAAGGATGACCGCACGCCACTGAACGAACTCGCCCTGATCGCCTTCCCGGTCCGCGAACTGTTCGTCGACAAGATCGGCGAATTCGACCTCATCATCCTCGACCGCTTCCAGAACCGCGGCCTGCTGCCGCTGCCCTACCTTGCCAACATCGCCAACCGCGTGCGCCAGGGCGGTGCGCTGCTGATGAGCGTCGGCCCCGAGTTCACCGGTGCCACCAGCCTGGCATCCACCCCGCTCGGCAATGTGCTTCCCGGCGGCCCGGCGCGTTCGAATGCCGTGGTCGACGGCAAATTCCGTCCGTGGGTGACGGATCTGGGACAGCGCCACCCGGTAACCGAGCGCCTGACCGGCGCCAATCCACCCAATGCCAACCCGCCCGATGCCGATCCGCCCAACGCAGGTCCGTCAGGTGACGCTGCGAAGGGTCCCGACTGGGGCCCGTGGTACCGCCGGATTCAGCCGGGTTCCGTGGACGGTGACGTGCTGCTGCGCACGCCGGACAACCAGCCACTGCTGGCCCTGGGCCACGTCGGCCAGGGGCGCACCGCGCTGCTGCTGTCCGACCAGATCTGGCTCTGGTCCCGCGGCCACGAAGGCGGCGGCCCTCAGGCGGAGCTGCTCCGGCGGATCGCCCATTGGCTCATGCAGGAGCCCGAACTCGAAGAGAACGCCCTGACCGCTCGGGTCGCCGACGGCAGGTTGCGGATCGAGAGCCGCTCCACCGACCCCGGGCCACCCGCCGATGTCGTCATCACCGACCCGGACGGCAAGAAGGAGACGGTGAAGCTGCACGAGGACTCGCCCGGTCGCGCAACGGCGGTGCGGGCCGCGCCGGTGCCGGGGGTGTGGCAGGTAACCCAGGGGACGGGGACAGCGGCGCGATCGGCCTATGCCGCCGCCGGTGCCGCCAACCCGCCCGAACTGGCCGATCTACGGGCGACCGCGACCGTGGCCGGTCCCCTGGCCCGGGCATCAGGCGGCGGCGTGCACTGGCTGGCCGGAGCCGAGGTCCCCGAACTCCGCCGAACCGAGGACGACCGCTCCGCCTCCGGCAGCGCCTGGATCGGCCTGCAGCGCCGCCACGACCACGTTGTAACCGGCGTCGCGGCGCTGGAGCTGTTGCCCGCCTGGCTGTCGCTGCCGATCATGGTCGGCCTCCTGGTGCTGGCCTGGCGGCGTGAGGGGCGGTAGAGCCATTCCACCCTGGCTGGAAGCGCGTCCAAGCCCGCCCTGACCGTCATGGCCCGGCGTGTCCGGCCGCTCTCCCGGCACTGCTGGAAGAGGTCGCCCCCGACAACGCGCAAGGCCGTCGCGTGGAGCATGGGTCGCCTGCTTCCAATCACGGTGAAGACGTTCTGATGCCCCGCCCCGGGCTCGTCGCATTCTGAAGAAGCCGGACGATGACCAGGATCCAGATCGAGCTACCCGACGCGACGGCGAAGACCTCAAGCGATGCCGGCCTGCTGACGCCGCAGGCATTGCCCGGTTGGTCACCGATGCGCTCAAACGCCGGCAGGCCGCGGACTCCCTGCTCAGGGTCGCCGATCGCGTTGCCGCCATTGGTATCGAGCCGATGTCGATGGAAGAGATTGATGCGGAGGTAAAGGCATATCGGGCCGAACGGCGGCAGCGTCCGGGCGATCATTGATACCAATGTGCTGCTGTCGGGACTGCTCTGGCACCGCACACCGTCATAGAGCAGGTCCGCGCCAGCGCGC
>JAQGHW010000396.1 GCA_028291505.1 Rhodopila sp.
TTCATATTCGCATTCGGCACCTACTACATCTACCTGCTTCTTTGGGCTGGTCCTGGCGGCCGTTTGATTCTGCCGCCAACTGCCGCCGTCCCAAACCGGCCCATGTCGCTCGCTGACGGGGGCCAGACGTCACGCCCCGGTCACCACGTCGTCGGAGATTATTCATGGTCATGTTCTGGGTCTTGCTCTTTGCTACAAGCACGTTGCTTTACGTGTTGCTGGACGGATTCGATCTCGGCGTCGGCATGCTGTTCGGACTGACACGTGGCGAAGACAAACGCCAGGCGATGTTAAATGCCGTCCGGCCCATCTGGGACGGCAACGAGACGTGGCTCGTGGTAACAGGCGTCGTCCTGTGGGGTGCCTTTCCGGTCGTCTATGCGACACTCCTGTCTGCATTCTATCTTCCGATGCTTGCCATGCTGGCTGGCCTGATCCTTCGCGGTGTGGCATTCGAGTTTCGCCACAACGCGGAACGGTCGCGCCGGATTTGGGATTGGAGTTTCGTCGGAGGATCCCTCGTCGCGACGTTCGTGCGGGGAATGACCGTCGGTGCCCTCGTGAAGGGCCTTCCGATCGAGAACGGTCAGTATGCCGGCGGCGAATTTGGCTGGTTCAGTCCTTTTGCCGTGCTTTGCGGCATCGGGTTGTGTCTCGGTTACGCGCTTCTTGGTGCCGGTTGGCTGGTCAAGAAATGTGAAGCCGAGATCCGGGATGCGGCCTGGCGCCAGATACCCTATCTCGCGGTCGGCGTGCTCGTCTTCCTGGCCATTGTCTTCATCTATGCCCTGGCGGAACACCTTCAGATCATGGGCCGATGGATCGAACGGCTGTATTTGTTCATCTTCCCGGCAATCGGCGCAGCAGCAGCGGTCGTGCTGGCGGCCAGCGTTCGCCGCCGCCGGGATGAATGGCCCTACTACATGGTCGCACTCATCTTCGTGTCGGCGGTCGGAACGCTGGCGATCTCGTTCTGGCCTCACATGATCCCCTTCGTCGTCACCATCGACAAAGCCGCTGCCCCCCACTCCAGTCTCGCGTTCATGTTCTGGGGAGAGGGCCTCTTCATCTTCCCGGTCATGCTGCTCTACACCGCCATCAACTACACCGTCCTTCGAGGCCAGGTGCGGTCGGCAGCGGAGCACACCGATAGACACACGCGAAGCTGAGGCGCGAGGCATGCGCATGGGACTTTCGCTTTTGATCAACGAATCTGGCGAATTGCCAGTTCTTGAGTTGCGGCACGCGGCAGGATCGCCTGCTCCGGACGGCGTGCGTCGTGGGTCACGCGCGCTGGCCGCAAAGAACCACTGCTAGCCCAATGGGAGCTACATCGCTATGACCGACCACTCACCGTCGTCCTCTGTCAGCAAGCCAGGCGTCCAGGTCAACGAACCGGAGGGAGGCGCCGTGTTCGAGCCTTATGAGAATCCCGCCGGGGGTTGGGGCGCCCTCCACGCCACCGCGCATGCGCTTCGCGAGCAAAGCATCGTGCTGAAGGGCTCGAAGGCCCTGCTCTCGATGAACCAGCCTGATGGCTTTGACTGTCCGGGGTGTGCGTGGCCGGATCCGAAACATACCAGTTCTTTTGAGTTCTGCGAGAATGGCGCGAAGGCCGTTGCTTTCGAACTCACGAAGCGAAAGGTGATGCGGAAGTTCTTCGCGGCCTACACCGTCAGCGAATTGGAACAGCAGAGCGATTACTGGCTGGAAGAACAAGGGCGCCTGACGGAGCCGATGCGCTACAACAGCGCGACGGACCGATATGAGCCGATCAGTTGGGATGACGCCTTTGCCATGATCGGAGCGCATCTACGCGCGCTGGAGAGCCCTGACAGGGCGGATTTCTATACGTCAGGCCGCGCCTCCAACGAGGCCGCCTTTCTCTACCAGATTTTCGTACGGCGCTTCGGGACCAACAACTTCCCTGATTGCTCCAACATGTGCCACGAGGCAACAAGCGTGGGCCTGCCCGAAAGCATCGGCATCGGCAAGGGCACCGTTCTGCTGGAGGATTTCGAGAAGACAGATGTGATCTTCGTGATTGGACAGAATCCTGGCACCAACAGTCCCCGAATGATGACCTCTCTGCGTGAGGCGTCGCGGCGCGGCGTTCCGATCGTGGCTATGAACCCGCTGCGTGAGCGGGCGCTGGAGCGGTTCGCCGCACCACAAGATCCTGTCGAAATGGTGACGTTCACCTCGACGCGGATTGCCAGCGAATATTGCCAGGTCCGTGTCGGCGGCGACGTTGCAGCCCTGAAGGGCGTCATGAAGCTTGTTCTCGAGACACACGAGGCCGCCGTTCGGATGGGCGGCGAGCCAGTACTGGATCTCCCGTTCATCGAACAGCACACGATCGGCTTCGAGGCACTCGCGGACGATCTGCGGCGCACGGTCTGGGATGACATCCTGCGCGTCTCGGGATTGCCGCGGGCCCAGATCGAGCGGGTGGCCCAGATCTACATGCAGGCCAAGTCCGTCATCATCTGCTATGGCATGGGCCTCACCCAGCACCGCTACGGCACCGCGAACGTGCAGCAGGCCGCCAATCTCCTCATGATGCGCGGTAATTTCGGCAGGCCCGGCGCCGGCATCTGCCCAGTCCGGGGCCATTCCAACGTACAGGGCGATCGGACCGTTGGGATCGACGAGAAGCCGAGCGCGGAACTGCTCGGCCGGATCGAGAAGGTGTTCGGCTTCCGTCCGCCTCAGCATCACGGACGTTCGGTGGTGGACTCGCTCCAGGCGATGATCAACGGCCAATCCGACGTGTTCGTCGCCCTCGGCGGGAACTTCGTCGCGGCAGTCCCGGACGAAAAGATCGTGAAGGAGGCGATGCGGCGGCTGAAGCTGACCGTGGGGATCAACACGAAGCTCAATCGTGGCCATGTCGTGCACGGCCGGGAGGCGCTGATCCTGCCCTGCCTGGCGAGAAGCGACATTGATATCCAGGCGACGGGCCGTCAGAGCATCACGGTGGAAGACAGCATGTCGATGGTGCATGCGTCGGGCGGGCTTGTCGAACCTCCAGGTCCGGATCTCAAATCCGAAGTGTCGATCGTCTGCGGGATGGCGCGCGCGACCCTGCAGGATAGCGAGATCGAGTGGGAAGCTTTCGAGGCCAATTACAACCTGATTCGCGACAAGATCGAGGCAGTGTTTCCCACGCTGTTCGCTGATTTCAACGCCCGTATCCGTATTCCCGGCGGTTTTCATCTCTATAACGGTCCGCGAAATCGGGAATGGAAGACGGCAACCGGGCGCGCCAACTTCCTGGTCTGCGACGGCGTCGCGGAGGATCCCGACGTTGACGAGCCTACAGCGTTGCAGCTGACGACGATCCGCAGCCACGACCAGTACAATACCACGATCTACAGCCTTGACGATCGCTACCGCGGCGTCTTCGGGGGCCGGATGGTGGTCTTCATGAACAAGGACGATATGGCGGAGCGGCAGATCGAATCGGACTCGCTCGTCGAGCTGGAATCGGTAACGGATGGCGGCGATGTGCGCCGAACCGCTAGCGGCTTCAAAGTGAAGCCATACAATATCCCGCGCGGTTCAGTCGCCGCGTACTATCCAGAGACGAACAATCTTCTCCCGCTGAGCTATCACGACAAGAAAAGCAAGACGCCGTCCGCGAAGTCGATCCCGGTGGTGGTAAGGACGATGGGCAACGGCACTGTTCGATCCTCGGATGACGGCGCCAGAGATCGCCCGTGACGGCTGCCTCCCAACCCGTGGGTCGATTTGGGCCGGGCCTGACCCGTCTGATCCTCCCACGGTTGCCGCCCGCCTGGGCTCATGTGATCCGCGTCGTTCTGGGAGTGTGGATCGCGCTCTATCTCTCGTATTTTCTGCAACTCGACAGTCCCTATTGGGCACCCACTACTGTGCTGCTTGTTGCGCACCCGGTACGGGGGGCGCTTTTCTCCAAAAGCCAGTGGCGGATTCTCGGGACCATCGTCGGCGCCGCCGGCACGGTGACGCTGGTAGCGGCGTTTCCGCAGGAGCCGATCCTGTTCATGGCAAGCGTGAGCGTATGGTTGGGCATATTCACCTTTATCGCTAGCCTGCTACGATATTTCCGCGCCTATGGGGCGGTGCTGGCCGGCCTCACCATCTCGCTCATCGCCTTTGGTGCGGTCGAACATCCCGAAACCATCCTCAACCTTGCATTGGCGCGCATTGCCGCCGTAACGCTCGGCGTCCTGTCGGCTGCCTTTGTCTCTCTCATCTTCCACGGCTCCGTCGGCGAATTGGAGGTGGAGAGGCGGGTGGGATTCCTGATGGGTGCCGTGGCCAGCCTGCTACGCAGCGAGTTGCAAGGACAGGCCGACCGATCGCCTCATAGCGAACAGGCGCGGATCAGTCTTGATCTGGCGGGCGTCGACGAGGTCATCGAGTTCGCCTCGGCCGAATCGTTCGACATTAGCCGTCGCTCGACAGCCTTGCGCATCGGCATCGCCGAGCTGTTCGGCGCCCTCGTCGCCGGTAGCCACACGATGCCCATGATGCGAGATGTTGCCGCCCGCCTGCCGGGAAACCATGCAGCCTACGATCTGGGCGTAGCTGCCTTAAATGGCGCGTTGACACAGTTCGTGCAGCATTCAGGCTCGCCGGACGCCAAGACGCGGGGCCAACTGCTGCGGGTCGCCCTGACGGCACGCGACGAGCTGGGCACCCTCGTGCAAGACTGCACGAGTGACGCTCATGTCATGGCGTTGGCTCACGCGCGAGAGCTGCTCGATCGGCTATCCCGCGCCGTGCAGTCGATCGGGATGGTTCGCGATGAGGCCAGGCCTGGACCCATCCGACTCCGTGCCTATCTCGATTGGCGCACTGCGTTGCGCAATGGCCTGCGCGCGATGAGCGCCATGGGGCTCGGCAGCCTGTTCTGGATCGCCACCGCATGGCCCTCGGGTGGTTCGATGCTGGCGATGCTTGGGGTGATGTGCAGCTTGCTCGCGACCAATCCCAGTGCCGGCGCTGCCAGCGTCGATTTTGCCAAAGGCGTGGTTCTGTCGGTCTTGTTCGCCTTTGTCTGTGCGTTCGAGATGCTGACCCATGTCGACGGCTTTCCTTTGCTCGCGCTGGCGATCCTGCCGTTCGTGGCGGGCGGCGCCTACGCCACCACCAGGCCGCGTTTGGCGCCAGTCGGGATTCCGCTGCTGATCTTCTTCATGCCATTGGTGGGCCCCACCAACCCGATGCACTATGATATCGTTGCATTTTTCAATACCGCCTTTGCCTACGTCTGCGGGTCGATCTGCGCGGTTTTCGCCTTCCGAATTCTCCTGCCGCCAGATCCGGTGCTTAACGTCCGGCGGCTGTGCAACTCGATCGGACGTGCTGTGGAGCGATTGGGCCGCCCTGGTCCCGTTCAAGGCCGCTTGCAGTGGGAGCACCTGCAGCATCAGAAGCTTGCCCGGTTGTTGGGGCGGTTGCAGGGAGCCAGCACGCCGCGACGGGAAGCCGTGCTCAAGGAAGCGTCCGCGGCCATTACCGTCGGTAGCGCCGCGATCCAGGTGCGCACGGCATTGGCGACCGGTACTCTTCCCGCGCCGATCCTGGCAGCTGCCGAGGCAGCAATTCATCTCCTGCGCGATCTGCGAACCAACGCTGCGGCTGCGGCCGTACGTTCGGCCGAGGTGTCCCGGCTACTGGCCGAGCGAAGTGCCGGCGCGCCGCAGTCCGACGAACTGGTGCGTATGGCAGGCGCATTCCAGCGAATCGGCACGCTCATCGAACAAAACTGGCGCTTCTTCCAGCACCCAGGGGCCTCGTTTCAGGGCGACGTCCAATGCTGAGTGAAGTGGACCTCGGCGGCATCTACGTGGCCCCGATCGTCGTCTACGGCATCGCGGCGATTCCTCTATTTCTGGTCTTTCGGTGGGTGCTCGGGCACTTGGGCGTTCTGCGCCATATCTGGCACCCGGCATTGTTCGAGCTGGCGGTCTACGTGACGTTGCTGTCCCTGCTCATTCTTGCCGTCTAACGACTAGGTTCGCTTTCCTCATGGTTCTCGTCAGGCATTTCGTTCGGACTGTCGTTACACTCGTCGTGGGCAGTCTACGAGACGTTGCTGTCCCTGCTCATCCTTGCCGTCCAACGACTAGGTTCGCTTTCCTCATGGTTCTCGTCAGGCATCTCGTCCGGACTGTCGTTACACTCGTCATGGTCAGCATCGCCGCTGTGCTGCTCGTGGCAGTCTGGCGCACGTACATGACCGCACCATGGACCCGGGACGGCCGGGTTCAGGCCGAAGTCGTGGACATCGCGCCGGAAGTCCCGGGAACGATCGCCTCGGTGCCCGTCCACGACAATCAATTCGTCCACAAAGGCGATGTCCTGTTCGAACTCGACCCGGTGCGCTTCCGCCTTGCCATCGCCGAGGCCCAGGCGGCCGTCGAGCGGGCAACGCAGCAATTGCGCCTGGACGAATCGAATGCCCGCCGTCGGCAGGGGCTGAACGGTGTCGTGTCGGCCGAGGAGCAGCAGCAGTACGCAATCACCGCCGCGGTGGCGTCGGCGGGTCTGGACGCGGCGCGGGTGGCGCTCACCCTCGCGAATCTCAATATGGTCCGATCGGCGCTGCGTTCCCCGGTCAACGGATATGTCACGAACCTGCGGCTGCGGGTGGGAGACTATGCGACTGTCGGGCAGCCTCGGGTCGCGGTGATCGACGCCGATTCGTTCTGGATCTACGGCTATTTCGAGGAAACCCAGATCGACGGGGTCCACGTCGGTGACCCGGCGCGGATCAAGCTGATGGGCTACCGGCAGACCCTGATCGGGTATGTTGAAAGCATCACACGCGGCATCAACGACCAGGACAGCAAGATCGACCGATACGGTCTTCCCGACGTGAACCCGGTTTTCACCTGGGTTCGGCTGGCACAGCGGATTCCAGTACGAGTCGCTATCGGAACCGTGCCGCCGGGTATCCTGCTCGCCAGCGGCATGACCTGTTCGATATCGGTTGCCGATGCCGCCAACCCTCCGAACACACCGTTCGGGCGTTTGCTTGGCGTGCTGCAGGACTATTTGTGAGAGGCCAGACCGCATTCCGCCCATGCGCATCATGAAATCGGCCAACGTCTTGCTGGCGAGCCTGCTTGCCGCATGCACCGTCGGCCCCGATTACACGCCGCCGAAGCCCGCGCTTCCCGCGAACTGGACGGAACACGCAGCGACACCGGCGGAAATTGCGGTCACGCATCAGCAACTGAAGAACTGGTGGGCTAGCTTCAACGACCCGACGCTCGACCGGCTGGTTGATACCGCGCTGACCAGCAACTACGACCTGAAGATCGCAGGCCAGCGCCTGATCGGCGCGCGGGCGGCGCGGGTGATCGCCGCGTCCGCCGATTATCCGCAAATCGATGCTGGGGTGATCGCGAGCAACAATGAGGCAAGCAATACGTTGGAGTATCCGCCGGTCTTCGGGAAGGGAACGAACTACCGGTTCTGGCAGGCTGGGTTCGATGCGACCTGGGAGATCGACATCTTCGGCGGCACGCAGCGCGCGAAGCAGGCCGCAGAGGCTGACTACGGCGCCACCATTGAGGCGCGACGTGCGGTCTTGGTCAGCCTGTTGGCGGAGTTGACCACCGACTATGCGACGTTGCGGGCCAGCCAGGACCGCCTGGCGATCGCCGACCGCAACGTCACCGCCGCTCGCATATCGGTCGAACTGACGGAACAAAGCTTCGCCCGCGGGCTTGGCAACAATCTCGACGTGGCGCAGGCCCAGGCTCAATTGCAGACGGTGCTGTCGTCGGAGCCGCCGCTGCGTGCCGCCATCGCGCGCATGACGCATGCAATTTCCGTTTTGTTGGGCCAGATTCCAGGCGGCACGCTGGAGCGGGAGCTTTCCCAGTCGGAAGGGAAAATACCGGTTGCCCCCAGCCTGCCGATCACCTTGCCATCAGAGGTCATTGCCAACCGACCGGATATTCGCCGGGCCGAACGGCAGTTCGCCGCGGCGACAGCGCGGATCGGTGTCGCGGTTGCCGACATGTATCCTCATTTCAGTATTCCCCTGTCATTCACGCCGCAAACCAGCACGCTAACGGAATTGTTCCGAGCGAGTAGCCTGGTCTGGCAAATCGGGTTGTCGGCTTCGGACCATCTCTATACCGGTGGCGCGCTACCGGCCCGCGTCCGGCAGGCGCGGGAGCAGGCGGAAGAAGCACGTCTCGCCTACGAGCAGATCGTGTTGCGTGCATTTCAGAATGTGGAAGACGGGCTCATCGACTACATGACCGAAGCCCAGCGCGACATCACGTTGAAAGCGGCCGCCGAGGACAGCGAGCTCGCATTCCAGCGCTCGACCCGGCTCTACAAGGCAGGCCTCACGGATTTCCTGCACGTCCTGGTCAATGAACGCGCGGCCTACGCAGCGGAGGACCTGTCGACGCAGAGCGAACTGGAGAGCATCACCGACGCGATTGCGCTTTACAAAGCGTTGGGGGCTGGCTGGCAGGACATTTATCCCGCCGATGAGCGTGCGCAACCCAATGTCTTGCGGCCTGCTTCCGCTGCCAGGCAGTAGCGCGTGCCGACAAAGCCTCAGATATCAACTAATTGGGTCTGCTTCAAAGTGCGTGCAGGCGCGGAAGCCCACCCCCCATGCTACCGGGTTACATTGCTATCGATGGGCCACATTTGTCGGCCGTATGAAAGACAATGAAGTGTGGTCCCTCGGGCCCGATGTCACTCTGTCGTTTGAAGGGGTCTGCTTCAATCTCGGTGCACGCTGGAGGGCAATTCGGTACCCAAGGCATTGCAGGTGCTCATCAAACTGGCAGCCGCGGGATGGTCCCATGACGAACCCAGAACAGACGAGCCTGGAAGTCAAAGTGAGCTGCAGTTTCAGCAGCTTGATCAGCCCGGGACCTAATACCTTGCACCGAGATTGAAGCAGATCCGTTCAAACGGCAGCGCGACAGCCGCACGCTACGCCGTCGACCAGTACCAATGGCTTGTCACACCCGACTTTGACCAGGAAGGCGCGGTTCAGGCGGCGGAACAGGTGCTGGCCGCCGCGCCCGGTGCCACGCCGCTGCTCGCCGGCGCCAACGGCCTGCACGCCTGGATCGGTGGCGACGGCCACACCGGTGGCGGCGGCCACAGCGGTGGCAACGGCCACACCGGTGACAACGGCCACAGCGGCGGCGACCGTCGGGCGGGTCGGGCCGCGCTGATCCGGTTCTGGCAACGCGAAAAGCTGCTCCGAACGCCCTTCCCGCTGATCGGCGCCGCATCGTTGCGCGCGGAAGGGTCCTGG
>JAQGHW010000378.1 GCA_028291505.1 Rhodopila sp.
GGCGCCTCGAATACCTGCCTGGTCTCGCCGATTTCGACGATCCGCCCGGCATACATCACAGCCACCCGATCGCAGATATGGCGCACCACGCTCAGGTCATGGCCGATAAACAGATAGGTCAGATGCCGCTCTTCCTGAAGATCCCGGAGCAGGTTCAGGATCTGGGCCTGCACTGAAACATCCAGCGCCGAGACGGCTTCGTCACAGATCACGACCCTCGGGTTGACCGACAGGGCGCGTGCGATGCCAATGCGCTGCCGTTCACCGCCACTGAACGCGTGCGGATAGCGCCGCAAATGCTCCTCGCGCAGGCCCACGCGACGCACCAGGCTCGCGACCCTGTCCTGCAATTCGCTGCCCTTGGCGATGCCGTTTACCAACAGCGGCTCGCCGACGATGTCCGCCACGGTCATGCGCGGGTCCAGCGAGGAATACGGATCTTGGAAGATCATTCGCACCTGCCGCCGATACGGCTTGAGCGCAGAGCGTGGCAGACGCGCGACGTCCTGCTCCGATCCGTCCTCGTCTCGGAAGCGGATGCTGCCGCCGGTGGGGTCGAGCGTGCGAATGATGCAGCGGCCCGTGGTGGTCTTGCCACAGCCGGACTCACCGACGAGGCCCATCGTTTCGCCGGGAAACACCGACAGCGAAAGATCGTTGACAGCTCGGATCGCCGTGACATTCCGCCGCAAGAAGCCCCGTCGCTGGGTGAAGTGCATGGACAGGCCGGCGATTTCCAGCAGCGGCGTCACAGCCTCCGCCGAGGGCGCGGGACCTGTTGCCGCTGCTGGCGCCGGCGGGGGATAGGTCGCCATTGCCGGAGTGACGAGCTTGGATACGCGCGGGCGGTCCAACGCCCAGCACCGCACAACGTGGTCGACCCCCACCATCTCCGGCTCGGGCATCCGCCGGTCGCAGGTTCCGGGGATCGCCTCGGGGCAGCGGTTATGGAACGGGCACCCCATCGGACGGTTCAGCAGGTCCGGCACGCCGCCCTCGATCACCCTCAGCCGCCGGCCTGACACGCCGTCATGGCGCGGGTTCGATAGCAGCAGCGCCCGCGTATAGGGATGTCGCGGATCGTGGAATACCTGCTCCACCGGTCCGTTCTCCACCACCATGCCGAGGTACATCACCACCACCTCGTCCGCCATCTCGGCGACCACGCCGAGGTCGTGGGTAATGAACAGGATGCTCATGCCGAGGTCGGCGCGCAGGGCCCGCATCAGGTCGAGGATCTGGGCCTGGGTGGTGACGTCCAGCGCCGTCGTGGGCTCGTCGGCAAGCAGCAGGGACGGGCAGCACATCAATGCCATGGCGATCATCGCCCGCTGCCGCATGCCGCCCGACAATTGGAAGCTATAGGCATCCAGCCGCTCCGCCGGGCGAGGCAGGCCGACCCGCTGGAGCATTTCGATGGACCGGTTGCGCGTTTCGGCTCGGCTGACCCTCTCGTGCAGGTTGATCGCCTCGGCCATCTGGTTGCCGATGGCGTGGACCGGCGACAGTGCGGTCATCGGCTCCTGGAAGATCATGCCGATATCGCGGCCGCGGATGGCCCGCATGTCGCGGCCGTACGGATCGAGGCGGGCGAGGTCGACCTCCACCCCGTCGCTGCCGCGCAGCATGATCTCGCCTCCGACCATCCGCAGCGGCGGCGGCAGCAGGCGCAGAATGGAGCGCGCAGTCATGCTCTTGCCGCAGCCGCTTTCGCCGACGATGCAGACCGTGCGACCCTGGCCGACCTCCAGGTCGACGCCGTCCAGCACCCGCAGCACGCCGCCGGGAACCTCGATATGGGTGCGCAGGCCGCGGACACGGAGCAGGCTCTGGGTGGTTACCGCCGTATCCACCGGTCAGGCCCGCGCGTAGGGGTCGGCGGCATCGCGCAGGCCGTCGCCCAGGAAGTTGAACGCCAGAACGGCGACGATCACAGGCACCGCCGGCAGCAACAGCCAGGGTGTGACCGCCACGGCCTGGACGTTCTGCGCCGCCTGCAACAGCACGCCCCAACTGATCGCCGGTGGCCGCAGGCCGAGGCCGAGGAAACTCAGGGCCGTCTCGCTCAGCACCATCACCGGCAGGGTTAAGGTGGTGACCGCAATGATGTGGGACAGGAACGACGGCACCATATGGCGGAAGATGATCCGCAGCTTGCTGCAGCCGTCAAGCTCGGCGGAGACGATGAAGTCCTCCTCCCGCAGCGCAAGGAAGCGCCCTCGCACCACCCGTGCCAGTTCGGTCCAGCTTACCAGCGATATAATGATGGTGATCGAGAAATAGACCTGGGTCACCGACCAGTCGCGCGGCACAGCGGCGGCGAGGCCCATCCAGAGTGGAATCGTTGGCACCGATCGTACTACCTCGATCACCCGCTGGATGCATTCGTCGATGACCCCGCCGTACAGGCCGGAAACGCCGCCCAGCAGTACCCCGAGCGCCAGGCTCATTGCGACACCCGTCAGGCCGACGGTGAGCGACACGCGGGTGGCATATACTATGCGCGACCACAGATCGCGCCCCTGCACGTCCGTCCCCAGGACGAACAGCGTCTTCCCCGCATCCGCCCCCTGCACGCCGATCAAATGCCGGTCCGTCGGGATCAGGCCGAACAGCTTCCAGTCAAACCCGTGAGCGAAGAACGTGACGGGGATCTTCGCTGCCGGATTGGGCGTGTAGACGAGGTTAAAGGACGCGTCTCGCTTGCGCTCCATCCTGTTGACGTAGGGCCGCAGCGCTCCGTCGTCGAACCAATGGATCTGCTGTGGCGGCACCAGCGACACTTGTGCGCTGGGGCGGTTCGGATCAGTGGTCGCGAAGAACTCCGCGAAGGCGGCGACCAGGTAGAACGCCAGGATGATGACGCCGCAGATCATCGCCAGCCGGTGCCGGCGGAAGCGGCGCCAGGTGAGACGCCACTGGCCGGCAGCAGCCAGGCTGCGCGCTTTGTCCAGTGAAGGCCCGGGGTTGAGCGGGGGCGCCGGGGCTGGCGGCAATGCCGATTCCACGTTGTTCATCGGGAGCTGCCCAGCCGAATGCGCGGATCGATCGCGATCAGCAGCAGGTCCGACAGCAACGTTCCAACCACGGTCAATATGCCCAGCATCAAGACGATCGAACCCGCCAGGAACAGATCCTGCGCGACCAGCGATTTGTAAAGCACGGGTCCGACCGTCGGCAATCCAAGCACGAGAGAGACGATGACGCTGCCCGACACGACGTAGGGCAGAATGTAGCCGATCGTGCTGATGAACGGATTGAGTGCGACGCGAACGGGATACTTCAGGATCGCCCGCCACAACGGCATGCCCCGCGCGAGGGCCGTGATCAGGTAGGGCTTGCGCAATTCGTCCAGCAGGTTAGCCCGAATGACTCGCATGACTTGAGCGGTGCTGCCCAGGCCAAGAATGAGCGCCGGCAGC
>JAQGHW010000420.1 GCA_028291505.1 Rhodopila sp.
TGCGCATGGCAGGTCTCGGCATCCTGGAGGTCAGGACACGCGATGCGCGGATGGGACGCAATCCGGCAACCGGTGAGTCTATCCAGATCGCGGCCAGCAAGAAGGTGGCATTCCGGGTCGCAAAGGATCTGAAGGAGGCGGTTTAAAGCCTCCGAGTTCATCGGCGGCGCAAATGTCCGACCTGTCTGTCGGGTTGCCGAAAACTGGTTCCTCCTCAATCTCCGTGCAAACCGATGGGTTAGCCTGGGTTCAAACCACTGTAAGTGCTCATTGAATCAGAATCTTCTGGCCGGTTCCTGACGACCCGCAACGCCTGAGCCCGAGGAGCAGATAACGTAGTGAGTTCAGCATCTTGACCGGCGAAGGCTGAGTAAGCTTGCACGGAGATTGAGGAGGAACCTTTAAATGGCAGCGCGTCAGCCGCAGGTCGCGGCATGCGTAGACCTTGGGAAGGAGTGGCTCAATCGTCGCCTGGGCTTTATCACCAAGCCAGTACTCCCGTCAGGCATGTTCGTTCTGTCCATCCCGACCAATCTGGCTGGCTTGAATCAGAAAACTCCAGCGATTCCTAGTGCTTGATTAGGTTTTGAGCCTAGTCAGCAGCAGCGGCAGGATCGAGAAAAACCGCGCCGGAGGTGACGATCTTCTCGCCGGATTTCAGCCCATCCAGCACTTCCAACATTCCGTCCCGGCTCCGGCCGGGCTTGATGGGCCGGGCAATCAGGATCCGCGCCTCATCGTCGGCAATCCACACATGCGCGGTGTCGCCCTCGTACACCACCGCAGATTGTGGCACCGCTGGACTGAGCGCACCGTTACCGGCGAAGATGCGGAAGCTGGCCGACATTCCCGGATTCAGTTCACCGAGGTGGTTTTCCACCTCGGCACGGACCAACAGGCGATGAGTGTTGGGATCGATCGATGCAGCGACACGGGTCAGGCGCGCCTTAATCGCCCGATCGGGGAAGGCCAGGACGCGGACTTCCATCGGATCGCCCTTTTGCAAATAGCCCGCGTCGTCTTCCGGCGCATAGGCGATCAGCCAGAGCTTGGACGGGTCGCCAATCATGAACACCGGGGCCGACGCGCCGGACGACACGCTAATGACGTTCTGCCCTAGGCCCACCTGGCGCTGCATGACGACACCTGCGATCGGTGCGCCCACCACCGTCTCCGCACCGAGCCGCGTGAGATCGGGCGTCGCCTCGATCTGGTCGATGTCCTTGTCCGTCTGGCCGAGGATCCTAAGCCGGCTACGGACGGTCGACAGCGCGACGGAGGCCTTGTTCATCTCACCCTGGGTCGTCGCTAGGTCCACCTGGGATTGCTGCCAGTCCTTCAGCGCCGCACCCTGAGCGTTATACAGATCATGCTGGCGTTTTTCATTCGTCGTTGCCAGGCTGAGCTGCACCCGCACCGTCTTGAGGTTTGACACCGCGGTGATCAGGTCGTTCTGTGCCTGCGCCAACTCGGTGGACTGAATGGCGAATAGCGGGTCGCCGCGCCGCACCGTGTCGCCTTCGCGGGCGATCAGTTTGGTGACCCTACCACCGTAGGGATAAAAGACAGGGGTCGCAGTGATAAGCGCGACCTTGCCATCGTCCTCCGTCTCGTCCTGAAAGATCTGAGCTCCGACTGATACGATTTGCAGTGACGCCCATTGCCCGTCGGTCGGCCTGAATACCCGTCCCTCGGTCTGGCCCGGCGCGGCGCCTTGCCTTTTCCCCGCTGGGCTTTTTTCCGGCGCCACGTCCAGACTCAGCACATGCTGCATCGCGGGGGCGGCGGTAACCCCGGCAAGAACCGGGGCCACGATGAAGCCAAGCAGGATACACTGGGCCCTGTATGACAGCCGCCGGCCGCCCCACGGCGGAACCTCGGGCCGCGGCGAATCGTCAGGTCGGCTCGGCATGGGAGGTGTCCGGGTCGATAGGTGGTCCATGTTTGTCCCTAATGTCTGTGCTCGGCCGGCAGCCTGGCCGCGCGGACGATCGGCCAGAGTGCATTAGGCGCACTAGCTTCGATCGCGGGTGCCGTGGCTCTCATCCAGGGGCGCCTTACAAACTTCCTAAACACGCGTCGCGCGACGTGATTGCTGCCCAGAGATATCATCCAGGGAAATAAACCCGCTATTCGACCAACGCATGTGCCGATGCACATCATTCATTCTTGGTCGCTTGATATCCGCCGCCCCCCAGTTCCTCTCCATCTCGACCGCGTTCGTGGAGAGTGCTGTCAACGAGATCATCGCCTAACGCATGAACAACTGGCGAACGCCCCGGTGCTGGCAGTCAGCGGTGGACCGCGGCGCCCCGCTTGCAAGCGGTGATCGCCACGGCAGCAATGGATGAGGCAACGCGGGGCGCTTGGTGCCGCGAGCAGGGGCTGTATCCGGCATAGCTGGACGCCTGGAAACAGGTCTTGATCGAGCGCAATGGGCCGGAGGGCGTGCGCGGGGTAAATCATCTGGCGTTCGGGAACGGCCGAGACAGGATTTACCATAGATCGGCATTATGCGGTCTTTGGCTGTAAGCCCCCGATAGAAACGTCACACGCGTCCCCGATAGAAATGTCGCTGAGGCACACTGCCGTCGGAACGTTCGAGGTGACGTGCGATGGCGTGGGTGATCCAGATGAGCGATCGGGAACTGAC
>JAQGHW010000379.1 GCA_028291505.1 Rhodopila sp.
ATCGGATCGATCGTCAACCCCGACCAGTCGGGTCATTCACCCGCGGAAAGAGGGTGCCATCCAGTTGGCGCGAGCCTGGTGATTTGATTGTGCATCGGCGGACATGACCGTCCGCAACGCGACGCGGTGGGTGCCGTGGGCGGGCTGTCCCAATGGCACGACCCACCATTGTTTTGTTCCGGCAGGGATGGTTGTTGCGGTTCGCACGAGTTCCTGGCCGGCCGGCAGACAGGTCACCTCGACGATGAAATCCACTGCGTAGCCCAGGGGGTTTTCAACCGAGACCTCACATTCGAACGCCGTATGCCCATTCAGGTCCAGGTTGACGGCCAGTTCCGGGGAGGGCTGTCCGCGGGCGGCCGGGTGCAGTTGGCAGCTATCGAAGTCGAACATGTGGTATGCCCATTCTTCCTCGCGGACGTTGGTGAGGGAAATCGGCCGGACGCCGGCATCCTGGCGCAGCACGCGTACGACCGGGACATTACCGCCGCCTGGTTCGGAGGGGCTGCGGCCAACAGATATTTGGATCGGGTCGGGAAAGGGGACGTCCGGTAAACCGGTCGTTGGACGGACGGGCATGCCATACGGCAGGGTGTACGCTGGCGGGTCGCGAAAGTACCTGAACGCGGAGGAGATCACCGGAACGCTGCGCTGCATCTCCCGCTCGATGGTCATTGCCTCGGCGATTGCCCGGCCGTTTTCGCCGACTTTCCGAGCAAACTGGTCGTTGCGGTTGAGCCACCTGACCTTGTCCAGCAGATCGGACATGTCCGCCGCGATCGGGATGTAGTTCTGCCACGGGATCAGTTCGTAATAGAACCATTGCGACAGCCCGCGGGAGGATTCGATTTTCAGGACGGGGCTGCCGGTCAGCAGTCGCTGAAACAGATTGGACCAAGGGCTGGAATTGCCATCGATATCGATCAAATACTTGTAACGCCCCCAATCTTCCCAGGGGACACGTCCCAGGACCAGACCGGAATTCATTATTTCCTGGATGATTGCGGGATCCGAAAACTGCGCCACGCCGCTGATTCCGACGTCGAACAGTCCGGTGTGCTGATGGGCGCGTGCTATCTCACATAGTTTAATCCGCTCCAGAGCGCGCCAGGCTTCGGGCGTTGGCCGCATGCCGGTGGTTGCACCGCGCCAGAACGCGACAGGGGCGCGATCCTGCCACGGGATCTGGTTCTTGGCGAGCACCTGTCTTGACCATTCGTAGCCACGGGTCGACACGAAACTGGTGTCGGGTATCAAGAAATGATCTGGCTGATTGCCGCAATACGCCAAGCCCGGCTTCTTTCCGATGTCGCCCCTGTTGAGTAAAACGCTGCCGGTTTCCCGTTCGCCTTGGGCAGCGTAGTGGGCCAGAAGCGGGAACTCCCAATAAAACGACATGATCTCGTTTCGCAAGCTGGTATTGCGAAGGAGCACGGCATCGAACACGAACCGGTGCTCACCACTGGGCGAAACGTCCCACCGAACGACACCCACGCCGATGCGGGAATCCTCGAAGGCGATGACCAGGTCGGCGGGAAATGCAAAGGCATCCTTCAGCAAAGCCGCCACAAGATCGAGACGCTGAACGACGAACAGAGCATTCAGGAGGCCGACGAGTATCTCCGTTTGCTGCGGCAACTTGTCGATGTTTGCGGTCAGGGCTCGCAAGATCCCGGCCTCGGCGATGTCGAATGCGCCATCCGCGCACAACAGCAGATAGTGGGACAGAACCGCGTCTACGGCGGAATGACCTGGAAGCTCGCCGGTTGCCGTGCGCCGGAGCAAGTCCCGGGTGTCGTCGGGCATGGCGACCGGAAAGCGGGACCCGGCGCCTGGCGGTAGGGCGGCGGCCAGGATGTCTCGAACGTTTTGCATCTGTCACCTCAGGGCGGTGCAGGTTACAAGATCGATCAGAAAAGGTCGACTGGGCGACCCGGTCGGGTGATGGATTTCGCGCGCAGCCGCCACGCCAACCCTGCGCGTAGGGTTGATTCCGCGCGCAGCCGCCACGCCAACCCTGCGCGCATACGCCCTGCGGGCCGCTGGTATCAGGCCGCCGCTGCTTCTACCGGGTCCATGCGCTGCTTACGCAATAACTCCCGATATGGGCCGGGGCGAGCGGCCAGCGCGGCGGGGGATCCGTCGTCGACGATCTGTCCTTTGTCCATGACGATGATCCGGTCGAAGCTTTGCAATGTGGAAAGCCGGTGTGCGATGGCGATCACCGTTCGGCCTGCCATCAGCCGGTCCAGCGCGTGCTGGATCGCCTGTTCCGATTCGGTATCCAGCGCGCTGGTTGCCTCATCCAGGAGCAGGATCGGCGCGTTCTTCAACAAGGCGCGCGCGATCGCCAGCCGTTGGCGCTGGCCGCCGGACAGTTTCACGCCGCGATCGCCGACCATCGTCTCGAAGCCATCCGGCATCGCCTCGATGAAGGCTCGGCAATGGGCCATGTCGGCGGCGGCGAGCACGTCGGCCTCGGTCGCATCGGGCCGGGCGTAGCGGATGTTTTCCAGCACCGAGCGATGGAACAGGGAGATGTCTTGCGGGACGACGGCCATGACATTTCGAAGACTGTCCTGGGTTACGTCGCGGATATCGTGGCCGTCGATCGAGATACGGCCGCCGCCGATATCGTAGAACCGTTGCAGCAATGCCAGGACCGTCGATTTTCCGGCGCCCGAGAGGCCGACCAGCCCGACGCGCTGGCCCGGCGCGATCGCGAGATTGAAGTCGTTCAGGACGGCGGGGCGGCCGGGGTAGGCGAAACGGACCTGCTCGAAAACCACATCGCCGGGACCTTCGGGCAAAAGCCGAGCGTTTGGGAGGTCGGTGAGGTCGGGGGGAGTCAGGAGGGTGGAGATCGCTTCTTCCAGCCGCGCGACATGCTGTGTCAGGTCGACCAGTGCGACGGCGAGGTCGCGGGTGCCGTGCAGGATGCCGAAGGCCAAGGCGGTGATCAGCACCAGGTCGCCGACCTTGGCCTGGCCGTTCTGCCAGAGGATGATGCCCCATGCGACCACGCCGGCGGTCAGGAAGGCGGTCAGCACGGCATGCACCAGCCGGATATGCTCAAGATAATATAGACTGCGGCGGCGGGCGGCCATTTCGGTCTGCATCCGGTCGCCGATCCGCCGCTGCTCGCGGAATGTGGCGCCGAACGCGCGGACGACGGCGAAGTTGCCGATGACGTCCACCAGTTCGCCGTCGACCGCGGCGGCCTTCTCGGCGAAGTCGCGGTGACGTGCGGAGCCCTGGCGGGCCATTTTGAACACCACGGCACCCAGGAGCAGCGAGATGGTCATGAGGGTGGCGGCGAGGGCCAGGTTGACCGAACCGATGAAGCCGATCGACAGCACCACGCCGATGCTGGGCGGCAGCACGTTCCACGCGCCGGTATTCTCCAGGGTGAACGCGGCGTTGGCGGTGGAGGTGATCCGGCTGGCGAGCGCGCCGGGTAGCCGTTCGGCGAAATAGGTCGGGGAGTGTTCGGCGAGATGGCGGAACAGGTCTCGCCTGATGTTGCCGGTGACGGCGACGAATGTGCGGTGGGCGGCGTAGCCTCCGACGCGCCAGGACAGGTTGTCGGCCGCGACCAGGCCGCACAAAAGTGCGAATGCGATCCAGACTTTGTTGCCGGCCGCCTGTTGTCCGGTGGCGACGATGTCGATGAGGTACTTCATCCCGTACTGTGTCGACACGGCGCAGGTGACGGCGACGACCACCGACAGCAGGACGGTGAGGTGTCCGGCGGGGTGGCGGCGGATGTACGAGAACAGGAAGGCCAGCGGGCGGCCGCGGAGGGCCGACAAGTTCTCGGGACGTGAGGCGGATGGGTCCGGCAGATCCGGACGGGATAGCCCCGGCCGATCCGGGACGGATGTCTCTGGCTGTTCCAGGGCGGACGTGCCTCGGGGTTCAGGGACGGATGTCCCGCAGGCTTCCGGGGCTAATGTGCCCTTTGCTTCCGGGGCTGATTTGCCCTGTGATTCCGGGGCTAATGTGCCCGGTAGCCGAGGGACCAAGGTCCCCGCAATGTGCCCCATGTCGAAGCCGGGCTCCTGTAGTCGGGATGAGGATGCGGACCCGAACCGCCTGGGCTTGCCTCCGTCGTGCTCGTTGTCCGGGACAGGTACCGGATTTTGAGGAACACGCCGACTTTTCGCCACATTCGAATTTTATAACCTACAATTGATAGGCGCCTCTGGAATGTGAAG
>JAQGHW010000437.1 GCA_028291505.1 Rhodopila sp.
CGTTGGTCGATCTGGTGGGGCCAAGCATCGCGAAGGACATCATGTTCTCGGGCCGGCGGCTGAAAACGGATGAGGCGCTGCGGATCGGCCTGATCAATCGCGTGGTAGATGCCGAGGCGTTGGAGGCAGACACCGTGGCATACGCCGAGACCCTTGCCGCGAATGCGCCGTTGTCGGTCCGCGCGTCGAAGTTCTTCATCAACCAACTGGGCCTGGAGCGCGCCCAGCGCGACGAAGCGCGCATGGACGCGATGCAGCGACATGCGGAGAACAGCGAGGACTTCAAGGAGGCGACGCTGTCGTTCGTGCAGAAGCGCAAGCCGGTGTTTCACGGGCGGTGATGCGGGCGAACCATCGGCGGGCGCGTCGTGAGTGGCTTCCGGTACGGGTTATTCCGCCATTTCAGAGCTTCTTGATCGTAGGGGTTGCGAACGCAAGCTGGATGAGCCAGTTAAGGTCTGCTAGCACACGCTAGCAGGATATTTTGGGAGAACTGTGTGGCCAGCGTGCTGATCAGAAACGTTGACGATGCGCTGCATATGCGCCTCAAGGCCAGTGCGGCGGCGCATCGGCGGTCGCTTGAAGAAGAAGCTCGCGAGTTGCTGCGTGCCGCAATCGCGCGCCGGGACGCACCCGCGAGAGACAATCTCGTTACCCTTGCCAGACAGCTTTTCGGCCCAGAACATGGCTTCGACCTTGACATCCCGCCACGCGGCTCCGCCCCAGCGAGTTGCCCGCCAGACTTCTCCAGCCCGGACTATGATCCACCCGCTGATTCATGATTCTGGTCGATACCAATGTCATTTCGGAGTTGGTTAAGCCGGCACCAAACCCCGCCGTAGTTGCGTACTTGGACGGCTTGGCGCCGGAGGCAGTGTTTACCGCAGCCGTCTGCGAGGCGGAAATTCGCTATGGCTTGGCTCGCATGCCTGTCGGCCGCAGACGCGACGAACTGATCGCGCGGATCATCACATTCTTTGATGCCGGATTTCAGGATCAGGTCTTGCCGTTCGACCGTGCTTGCGCGGCGCTCTACGGGGAAATTCGTCATACCCGTCAGGCGGCCGGCAAGCCGATCACGGTCGAGGACGCGATGATCGCGGCAACTGCCCGGGCTTACGGCGTGCAGGCGATCGTTACCCGCAACACCAAGGACTTCGAGGACTGCGGCGTAATGCTGATCGACGCTTGGTTGCCGATCTGAGCCTGTTCGTCAAATAATCCCACGCGACCGCAGGTCGGCGATCGCGGCGGCATTGTAGCCCAGCCCTGCCAGAATACTGTCCGTGTGCTGGCCGAGGTCCGGGGTCGGCCGGAGCGTTTCCGGCTGGGGATTGTCGGTCAGGTTGATCGGCTGCCCGACGACGCGGATGTCTCCCAGTGTCGGATGATGCACCGCCCGCGCGATACCCAGATGTTGCGTCTGCGGCTCCGCGAACACGCCGGCGATGTCGTTGATCGGGCCGCAGGGGACACCGGCCTTGTTGATCGCCACCAGCCAATAGGCGTTCGGCTGCAACCGGGTGATCGCGCCGATGCGCTCGTTCAGCATTTTGCGGTTCTTTGAGCGTAGGGCGCCGGTGGCGTAATCTGGGTCGGACAGGGCTTCCTCCCAACCGATCGCCTTGCAGAACCTTTCCCACAGACCCTGCCCGGAGGCGGCGATGTTGATGTGCCCGTCCAGGGTGGGGAACACGCCGGTGGGAATGCTGGTGGGGTGATCATTGCCGGCCTGACCCGGAACCTCATGCGCGATCAGCCAGCGGGAGGCCTGGAAGTCCAGCATGAAGATCTGCGCTTCCAGCAACGACGTATGCACCCATTGTCCCTTGCCGGTCTGCACCCGCTGCATCAGCGCCAGCAGGATGGCCTGCGACAGGAAGATGCCGGCGGTCAGGTCGGCGATCGGGATGCCCACGCGCACCGGCCCCTGGCCCGGCAGACCGGTGATGGACATCAGGCCGCCCATACCCTGCGCGATCTGGTCCACGCCCGGCCGGGTGGCGTCAGGCCCGCTCTGCCCGAAGCCGGAGATGCTGCCATAGACGATACGCGGGTTCACCGCGGCGATCGTGTCGTAATCCACCTTCAGCCGGTATTTGACGTCCGAGCGGTAATTCTCCACGACCACGTCGGCTTTCTCCGCCAGCTTCATGAAGATGGCGTGCGCCTCCGGGGTTTTCAGGTTCAGCGTCATGCCGCGCTTGTTGCGGTGCAGGTTCTGGAAGTCGAACCCGTTGCGGTTGCCGCCAACCACGTCGCCCTTGGCCTCGCCGGGTGGCTCGATCTTGATGACGTCGGCACCCCAGTCCGCCAACTGCCGGACGGCGGTAGGGCCGGCACGATGTGCGGTAAGGTCCAGCACCGAAAGGCCTTCCAACGGGAGATTCGCCATCACATCGCTCCTTGCTCGTGACGAGGCTACGACGCCCTGTTCCGGTCTGTCGAGATCGCGATCCGTGTGGCAGGGGCCACTACCCGATGCGGCCCGGCACCAATCGTACCTTTCGCGGTGCGGCGCACCAGATGGCAAGGGCGGAGATCACACAGCACACGATCGCCATGACGAAAGCGAATCGATAGCTGCCCGTTACGTCATGAATAACCCCCGCGGCCCATGGTCCCGCTGCGCCGCCTCCGGTCAGGGCGATTGTCACGGCGCCGAATATCGAGCCGTAGTGCCGCCCCTCGAAGATCTCCGCCACGATTGGTCCCATCACCGAGGTCAGTGCGTATCCGAGCATCCCCTGGGCGATGACCATGACGTATAGCAGGATCTGCGACGGGTTGTGCTCCAATGCGATAAGCGCGGCGTAGCAGATGGCGAAGCCAGCGCATCCGGCTGTCCAGATCCATTCTCGTCCGATGCTGTCAGACAACGATCCTAGTACGATCTGACCTGGGATCGCAACAACGCTGACAAAACCGAGCGCCCAGGCGGCCTGCATCACGCCGAATCCGACCTCGACAAGATATTTGGTTTGATGGACCTGTACCGCGTACCAGGCGAAGAGCGCACAGAAGTAGCCGACCATAATCCACCAGAAGCGAGCGGTGCGGACCGCACGGACAAGCGTCCAATCGATGGCTGCCCAGGCTGGATCTACGATGTTCGCCGTTCCCGCCGCCGAGGTCTCGGCATCGGATCGGCCGTTGCCGTCCGGACGCAGTCCCACATCCTCTGGTCGCCGCCACAGCAGAAGGTTGATCGGACCCAGAACGACAATGACGAGGATGCCCATGGCCCAGCATGACGCGCGCCATCCGTCGTGCTGAATGATCGTCTGCAGCCAGGGCAGCAATACCAATGCACCAATGCCGACGCCGGAGAACGCGATGCTGATCGCCAGGCCACGACGGCGGACAAACCAGTTGGGCAGAAACAGCGACTGCGCCGTGTAGGTCATGCAATTGGCACCGCCGCACACCAGCACGCCAAGTGTAAGGTAGAGTTGCCATGGCTTCTCGACAGCGGTCGCGGAGAGCAGGCCGGTTGCCAGCAGCAGAACACCCATCTCGATCACGAAGCGTGGGCCGCGACGGTCCATCAGATATCCCAGGACCGGGCTGAGAACCGCGGACACCAGAAATCCGAAAGAGAAGGCACCGGCGGCCAGTCCGCGATCCCATCCAAACTCATCGAGGAGCGCTGGCAACAATAGGGAGAACGATGTGCGAGCGCTTACGCCGATTGCCATCGTGACGAAGGCGATGGCCACGATCACCCAGCCGTAGAAGAACGGCAAGCGCTCAAGAAACGAGTTTGGGCGGCTCACCGCGTGGGCCCGATCAGATTGAGCGGCGGTTGTTCCCTCGCGACGCGATCGATGTTCCCGGCGATAAGCTTTGTCCGCGCATCGAGCATGCCCTCGGTCCACCCCGACACGTGCGGGGTCATCAGCACGTTGTCGAGCTGATGGAACGGGTGGTCGGCCGGCGCCGTAGGGCCCGTTGCGGTCGGGTAGCGATACCAGACGTCCAGTGCAGCACCGGCGATCCGGTGGTTGACCAGGGATTGATAGAGAGCGGCTTCGTCGACAACCTCGGCCCGTGCGACATTGATGAGATAGGCAGTCGACTTCATGAGCCGCAATTGGCGCTCGCCGATCATGTTGCGGGTAGCGACCGACAGCGGCACAGTGATGGCGACATAATCCGAGCGCTGGAGGAGGTCTTCCAGTTGGTCGGGTCCGCCGAGAAACGTCAACTCTTCGGGCCGTGCTTCCTGGACCTGCTGCCGGATCGCACATACCTCCATATCGAAGGCCCGGGCACGTCGCGCCAAAGCCTGGCCGATGTGGCCGTACCCGAGGATGCCGAGGGTTTTGCCGGCAAGTCCAGGCCACAGTGGGGGCGCCGGGACGCCGACCGCCCATTGGCTGTCCCATTCCCCACAGCGCAGCTTGCCGTCGAGACGGGCGAAGGATCGGGTCAACGCCAGCATCGCGCCGACGACATACTCGGCGATGCCGGTCTCATGGCCATATGCGTTGGCCAACCAGGTCTCCGGACGAAGCGCGGTCCGGTCGATACGATCGAGACCGGCACCCGGGACCTGCACAAGTCTGAGACGCGGCGCGGCTTTTGCCATCTCGTCCGAAAAGCCCATGGTCACCAGAACATCGACGTCGGCGAGTTCGGCAAGGATGCTGGCTTCGTCACCCTCGATCACCTCACACGCGGCCGTCAATCGGCTGCGGACGGGTTCGGCGAGCCGCGCGGCGAATGCTCCGACGAATGCAATTTTGACCATGTCATTCCCCCGTCGCGGCCCGCGGTTGTCCGGTCGAAAACCGTCGGCCTTGTCCTGCGCGCTACTTCAGCACACCATCCGCGCGAATAGCGGTCTCTTCAACTACGTGGCAGGT
>JAQGHW010000440.1 GCA_028291505.1 Rhodopila sp.
GTGCGCCTTGCGAGTACAACCCGCACCGGTCGCGACACACGACCTCCACTTCAGGGTGTCGCGCGAGCCAATCCGCTGCCGCCTCCATCAAGCGCTCAGAGATCACGTCGACGACTTCGCGCCGCTCCAGGTCGGCGCGGGCGATGGGAGATTAGCTCTTCTCCGCCGAGCCAGGCACCGCTTGTGCCGCGGCTTGGAATCCAACCTTCGAGTGGGTGCCATCGCAGAAGGGTTTTTTCGTGGATGCACCGCAGCGACAGAGCACGGTCCTGTCTTGTGTTGGCAGGACGTTCCCGTTGGTGTCGAGGAGTTCGATAGCACCAGTGACCACATACGGTCCGTTTGGCCTTATCTCGATTTTCACTTCAGGCATAAACAGTCCTTTCTCTTGTTGGATCCCTTTGATAGACGATTATGCGCTGCTGCGGAACCTTCCCCGTCGCCTTCCCGCCGCTCGGCGATGCAGCTGTGACGCCGCCCGTAGTTAGCGCAGGTGCGCCAGAGGTTTGCCGGTTGCCCACGAGGAACTCACAATCGCCGGGGTTTCGCAATTGTGAGTACTCCGGAACCACCGTGTATGGTCTGATAATTAAGTAGTTAGTTCTCGAGTTCTGGCAAGCAATCTCTCCGCATGTTGGCCAACTGAGCCAATCATCCAAGTATTAAATCAGCCCATGATGACAGGGGTATACAATGGACGTCTGCCTACTGACGGAGTTGTCTGAGCTTGAGGCTATTTCAGATGCGTGGATGGAGCTCTATCGCACCGACGGCCGTTCGCCCTTCCAGAACCCCGAATTGCACCGCATCTGGTGGCAGCACCTGGGGCTACGCGAGGGTTGGTCGCCGCTCCTTGCCGTCGGGCGCCAGGGTGGCCGGCTGGTCGGTGTCGCTTCGTTTGCCGTCAGGCGATCGCGCATGCTGCGCATCCTCGAATGGGCGGGCACCGCGGCCTTCGACTATCCTGAGATGCTGCTGGCCAAGGTAGCTGATGCCGCGCCGCTCTGGCAGGCGGTACAACGCAGCGGATGCTTCGACATCGCCCGCTTGCGCTGGGTCCGCAGCGATGCTGTTGGTCGGCAGCCTCTGCTTGGCTTCGCCCGCAAGTTGGAAGTGACCCATCCGATACATGCGATCGAATTGGTGCACCGGAACGGGCAAACCTGGCTGGACTCGCTGCCCAGGAGTGTGCGGGCTGAGCATCGCGACAAGCTGCGCCAATTGACAAAACTCGGGCCGGTGACGATGCGTCAGGTAACCCAGACTGAGGAAATCGCTGGCGCAGTGCAGACTCTTGTTCGCTTCAAGGCGGAATGGTCCCAATCGCGTGATACCGAGACCGTCTATCTATCTGATGGGATGGCGGCGTATTTCGAGGACGTGGCCCTGGCAGCTCTGCGGGATCAGACGCTGCACCTCACTACCCTGGACTGCGGCGGGCAGACCCTGGCCGCGCATCTAGGCTTCGCCAGTCAGGACGGGTTCTACTACTACGTTTCCTCTTATGACATCGGCTCTGCCAAGCTGTCGCCCGGGCGCGTCCATATGAACCTGATGGTGATGTGGGCAATCGATAATGGGCTGCAGCGCTTCGACTTTCTGCGCGGCGAGGCGGATTACAAAACGCGGCTCGGATCGGTATCGCGCCAGCTTGAAGACTACACCTTCTCCGGAGGTTTCCTCGGCACCGCTGCGCTGCAGGCTTACCTGTGGCAGCAGAACAGGCGGGCTGGGCCCCTGGGTCGGGACCGTGAGGCTTTATCGGTCGGTGCGTCCGCATCGCCCGCTTTGTAGACTCTGCCCCCTTTGAAAACCGAATCCGAACTGGAGAGGCCGATGCTTGACGTCGTGATCGTCGGAGGCGGATTCAGCGGAACAATCGCGGCGATTGTGCTGGCGCGGGCTGGATACCAGATCGGGCTGGTGGACCGGCACGCGGTGTATCCAGCGGATTTTCGAGCGGAACACCTGGACGAGGTGCAGACCGACGCACTGCGCCGACTGCAGCTTCTTGACGACATTGTTGCCGGAGTGCCGTGCATCAAGCACGTTGCGTTTGCGCGTCGTGGCCGGCTGGACGGGATTTGGCCAGCAATCAACTACGGCATGCGCTATGACGCGATGGTCAACGCGGCGCGCACGTTGGTGCCGCCGAGCGTCGAAATACTGGTCGGGCGGGTCGCCGATCTGGAGGCCGGCCCGGTGTACCAGCGTGTCATGCTAGCGGATGGCCGCATCCTGACCGGCCGCTTGCTCGTCGTGGCAACGGGCCTGGGGTACGCGCTGTGTGGCAAGCTCGGCATCACCCGCCGCGTGCTGCATGAGCGTCACTCCCTGACATTCGGCTTCGACCTCGAGCCGCAAGCAGGCGGCCGGTTCTCATTCCCGTTCCTGGTCTATCAGGGCGAACGCTTCTCAGAGCGCATCGATTATCTCGCTGCTTTCCCGCTCGGCGCGAGTACGCGTGCCAACTTGTTCACGTATCGCGACCACCGGGATCCATGGACCCAGGCCCTGCAGCGGGAGCCGGCCAAGGCCTTGAGCGAGGCCATGCCTGGGCTTGCAAAGGTGCTGGGGCCGTTCCACGTCAGCGGCCCGGTCCAGCCCCGGGCCATGGATCTCTACAGCGCTGAAGGCTTCCGCAGGGCCGGTGTCGTGCTGATCGGGGACGCGTTCCAGACCGCCTGCCCTGCGGCTGGCCAAGGGATCATCCGGGCACTGACGGACGTTGAACGACTTTGCAGGGTGCATGTCCCGCACTGGCTCACAACGCCGGGCATGGCAGCCGAGAAGATCAATGCATTCTATGACGACCCCCTGAAGCAGGCCTGCGATACGCAGGCGATGCATACCGCGCATTACCGTCGGGCGCTCACAACAGAAACCAGTCTGGGCTGGGGTCTTCATAGGCGACGCTTGCAAGTGCAGGGACTTGTCCGTGGTTTAGCCCAGCGTGTTCCGATCTGGCTGCAAGGCGAGCCTGCATGAACCGACCGGGCTGAGTACTAATACCCACGCACCTGGATGAGGAGCAGCCCGGGCACCTTGGTTCGTCCATTGCTTGACCGTGCCAAACGGATGCTCGACCGTCTCGCGCCGAACCTCCGGCTGCTTCGCCAGGCGGGTTGCCATCCGGTCCAAGACCGCGTCGTTCTCGAAACGGGGAGACCGTGCGAAACGTCGCGCCCGTGCATCGTGTGCGGAGGGACTGCCGCAAAGTTGGGGCTGCGTTCGCTGCGACCTTCTCGTCGATCCATGCAACAGCGCCACGCGGGCCGGTCGGGAATGTTTGCGACAGAACCCCCGCGAGGGGGCAGCCGCTCGATGCTCAAGTATGGTCCCCCTAACCTAACCGCCAATCGTTCCTTCCCTACGGGCAAGCGAACTCGACGCATGTATAATAGCCAGCGACCGTGTGCGGAATTATTTTTGGCCTCATTATTGGAGCGAGCACTCAAAGTGGTCCATGACAGCGCAAACCCCGTCCTCGAGACAGTCGCCGCGTCGATTCACGGCGTAGGGCGGCTGGGCAATATCCCCATCCTCGCCGGCGATACGCTCAAAGATCTTGGTCTGAGCCGCCTGCGGTTACTCGCCGTGCTTATCGAACTCGAGGACAAGTTTGCCATCGAGTTCCCAACCGACGCGATCGAGGGCTTCCGGAAGGTCGGCGACATAACATTCTACATCCATTCCCGCGAGATGGCGGCGTACAACCCCGCGGCGGACGAACGCCCGGCGGCTGCCAGCCACCCGATCGGGCAACGCCCATCCAACCGCGACCGCCCGCTCCGGGTCTGCGTGCGCGTGTTCGGCCGCGCGCTGGGGTTGGCTGCCTAGGTGGCAGCGGCGCCGGGTCCGGCCCCTCCCGGCCAAAGTGAACTGACTGACCCATCCCTGGAGGCCGTTTTCGTGGCCATCGGCGATCAGCAGCATCCGCCCCGCAGAATATCGGCCTCACTGTGCGTGGCTTCTTGCCGCTTTCACGCAGACATTCCATGATCGAGCGGTCCAGTTTCTTCTGGCCCGTCCTGCCTGGACACAAGGCGCGAGATCGTGACGGCCGAAGCGGAGAGGCAAATGGCCGATGGAACCCCCTGGACCGGTATCGGCGCCGAGGTGCGTCGGCGAGAGGATCAACGCCTGCTGAGCGGCCAAGGGCGTTACAGCGACGACCTCAGTCTGCCGGGTCAGGTCTATGCCATCATGCTTCGATCCCCTTATGCGCATGCCGCGATCGAGCGGATCGATACAGCGGCGGCGCGTGCGGCGCCCGGCGTGCTTGCGGTCCTGACCGGTCAGGACCTGAAGGCGGACGGCCTGCGACCCATCCCGCACGCCGTGTGGTCGGGGCATCCAGCGGAAATCGCGCTACCGAACACGGATGGCTCCATCGCATCGGGTCCGCCGCACAGCTGTATGGCGATCGACGTTGCTCGCCATGCCGGGGATATCGTCGCTGTGGCCATCGCCACCAGCCTCGCCGCGGCTCGCGACGCGGCGGAGCGCGTTGCCGTGAACTTTCGCCCGCTGCCCTCGGTTTCCCACGCCCTCGACGCGGTGGCTCGTGACGCGTCACCCGCCTGGGCAGAGGGATCGTCAAATGTCTGTATCGATGCGTTGGTTGGCGACCCGGCGGCCACGGCGGCGGCGTTCGCTCAGGCGGCGCACGTGGTCAGGTTTGACACTTGGGTTCAGCGAGTGGCCGGCGTGCCGATGGAACCACGCGCGGCAATCGGCGTGTATGACCCGACGCAGGCCAAATACACGCTGTATGCCGGCGCCGGCGGTGCAGTAAGGCCGCGCAATGACCTCGCCGCCGCACTGGGCGTGCCGGAGACCGATGTTCGCGTTGTCATGCACGATGTTGGCGGCAATTTCGGCACGCGCGGCGCGTTCAATCCCGAATTCGCATCGGTGGTCTGGGCTTCGCGGCGAGTCGGCCGGCCGGTGAAGTGGACGTGCGACCGTTCGGAAGCATTTCTATGCGACTACCAGGCGCGCGATCTGGCCGTCACCGCGGAACTCGCGCTGGATGCCCAAGGCACGTTTCTTGGCTTGCGATGTTGCAACCTGAGCAACCTCGGCGCTTATCCGGTTGGGTTCAGCCCGCTGCAGAAAGGCGCCGCCATCGTTGCAAGCATTTAGTGTCTGTTTGTAGACGTCAGGCGCTGAGTTCCTCGACGACGAGGCGCTTGAGGCGGCGAGAGAGGATCGAGATGAAGGCGATCTCGATGAAAGCGATGAGGTGCGCCTTCGAACGCTCGACGATGGTGTTCAACCGCCGGTAGCGGCTCAGCCAGGCAAAGGAACGTTCAACCCCCTCCACAGCCATTCCACGGGCTAACGCCCGCGGAACCTTGGGCTGTTCCGCCCAGCAGATGCCGGCGGGAATGAACCGTCCGTCTCGGCCGCGAGCAATTGCCTCGACGGTGATGCCGAGTGCCTGACCGGCCTCGGCCAGCCGCTT
>JAQGHW010000447.1 GCA_028291505.1 Rhodopila sp.
GACGAGATCCCGTTCGACGCCAACCTGATCGACCTGGGCGAGGCCGCCGCCGAACAGCTCGGGCTGGCACTGGACCCATATCCCCGCATGCCCGGGGTCGAGCTTCCCCTCGCCGAGGACGAACCCAACCCGCATCCATTCGCCGCGCTGCGCCGCCTGAACTGATCACGCCCCAAACGTTTCCGATCACCCTGAAACGACACCCGTCCCAACCGCCACCGGCGGCGTCCGCGTCGTCCCCGCCGAGCGCTGCTCCGCGAAAGCGCGGGTGAATTCGGCCCCAAATAGAAAGATCTGCGCCGAGTAGTAAATCCACAACAGCGACGCCAGTACCGACCCCGCCGCGCCGTAACTGGAGGCAATGCCGCTGTGGCCGATATAGATCCCGATCGCCATCTTGCCGATAGTGATCAGTAACGCCGTGACCACCGCGCCAACGATGGTATCGCGCCATTCCAGATGCCGGTCCGGCAGGATCTTGTAGATCGCGGCAAAGATCGCCGACAGGCAACACATTGAAATGACGAAGTTCAGCAGATGCAGCAGCGTCTCGGTGAACGGCATGATGTCGTCCAGCGCCTGACCCAGCGCGGCCACCGCCGCACCGACCACCAGCGACACCAGCAGCAGAAACCCCAACGCCACGACCAGCATCAGGCTGCTGAGTCGCGCCTTGATCAGCCGCACCACGCCCGTTCCCTCGGGGTCCGCACGCCAGATGGCATTCAGCGCGGTCTGCATCTCACCGAACACACCACTGGCGGTGACGATCAACGACACCACGCCGACCACGGTGGCGATAATCCCGGAGCCATGGCTCGACGCACTGCCGATCGCCAGTTGCAGGAACCCGGCGCTTTGCGGTCCCATGGCCCGGCCCAGCCTGTCCATCAGCGCACCGCGAGCCGCATCCTCGCCAAAAAACAGCCCGGCAACCGCGACCACGATCAACAGCAGCGGCCCGATCGACGTGATCGCATAGAACGCGATCGCCGCGCCCCTGGAAAGCGCGCCGTCCTCAATAAACGCTTCGGCACTGTGTTTGGTGACCAGCCAGAAGCTTTTCAGCATTTCCGTCCCTGCTCGGAACTTGTAAACGCTTTGCTCTAACGGCGGTTGCGGCACTTGGTGTAATTCTTGCGTATCCGGCGGGCAGTCGGGTTGACCGCGAAAGAGCATCGCGCTTCGATGCTGTGGTCAGGGGTAAAAGGAATGGCATTCGATTCGGGGGGCAGCACCGTGGAAATGGTGCTGCGGATGCGGCTATTCGGACCAACGTCGTTCACCATCGGCGATCGGGAACTTCGTTTCAAAAGTTTGAAGTTACGCGCCGCCCTGGGCTACATCGCGCTGAGTGAAGGCCGGACCGAAACCCGTGAACGCCTCGTCGGCCTGCTCTGGAGCGAGTCCGGCGAAGACCACGCTCGGGCATCCTTGCGCCAGAACATCCGGGAATTGCGCGTCGCCACACAAGGCACGAACTACGCCGCGCTTTACATCGCCGGCCACGAAATCGGTTTCGAGCACGGTTCGATCGACGTCGATGTCCTGACCGTGATCAGGGCAGCCGAAGCGGGACAGGTGCATGGACTGCTGCTGGAACGCCGCAATCTCGCCGACGAACTGCTGGCCGGGCTGGAGGATCTCGATCCGTCGTTTCGCTCCTGGCTGCTGGCGAAACGCCATACCGTGCGTGACCGTCTGCTGCGCGCGCTGGAAAACGCGCTGGCGAATGAGGCCAACGACCTCACCGCCCAGGGCAACCTCGCACAAGCCATCCTGAATCTCGACGCGACGCATGAGGACGCCGCCCGCCGATTGATGCGCGCCCGGGCCATGGCGGGTGACACTGCCGGCGCGCTGCGCGTCTACAAGGCGTTGTGGGACCTGCTGGACGAGGACTACGGCATGGAACCTGCCGAGGCCACCCAGAAAATGGTTGCGGACATCAAGATCGGGCTGCTCGAGCCGGCGCCACAAGGTCCGGAGACCAAGGTTGCTGAGCCGGTTCTCGCGCCGCCATCGCAACCCGCGACACGTCTTTGGTTGTCTGTCCAGCATGTGGCCATGCGCGAGGTTGACCCTTCGAAAGCACACCTCGTATCGGAATTTCGGCAGCATCTGATTGGGTCTTTGATCCGCTTCCGGGAATGGCAGGTCACCGATCCGCCGGCTCCCACGATGGCAGCCGAAGCGGCGCCCAAGGTCGCTGGACATTACGAAGTACAGATGGTCGCCTACCAGATCGGTCGAGCCGTACAGATATTGATCACACTGAAGGAGTTGGATTCTAACCTGTACATTTGGACCGAAAGCTTCGACCTGGAATTGGAGAACTGGTTCCTTTACCAGCGGCACGTCGTTCGCCGCATCGCCATGGGGCTCAATGTGCATCTTTCAGCCGAACGGCTGCGGCGATTTTCGGATCACCAGGATGTCTCGCTCGGCCTGTATGACCGTTGGCTGCGCTGCCAGACCCAGGTCCGCACGTTCAATCCGCGTGTTTGGGCGCATCTGAAGAAGCAATTCACGGAAATCATCGCCGAGGCCCCAGGATTCGCGCCGGCTTATCAGGGACTGACCGACCTGAACAATATGGAACATATCGCCCACCCCGGCGTGTTCCGGACCCCTGAACGGGAGCGTATAGCGTTCGCCTACGCCCGCGAAGCCGTCCGGTTGGACCCATCGGACATGCGCGCTCATCGTTGCCTGGCTTGGTCTCATGCCATGATTAAGCAACACGATCAGGCCATCATGCACATCGAAGTCGCCCACGAACTGAACCCAAGCGATTCCTGGTTTGCAATCTCGGCGGCCAACCTATTGGCATTTTGCGGCGAGCTTGAGCGGGCCTCTGAACTCGCGGCGCTGGCGATGGATATGACCCTCGCGCCAAGCCTGACCCACTGGGCCTATCATGCCGAGGTTCACTACCTCCGCGGCGACTACGAGGCCGCGATACGGGCCGCCGACCTGTCCCAGAACGTGATTTGGGATATCCCAGCTTGGCGCGCTGCTGCCTTTGCCATGCTTGGCCGATCGGCGGAGGCAGCGTCCGAGGCCGCGCGGTTTATAGAAACTATCCGGTCGAACTGGTATGGTCCGCAGCCGGCAACGCAGGAGGCGATCATGAAATGGCACTTGCACATTCATCCGATGCGCCGCCGCGAAGAGTGGGATCATCTCCGCGACGGCCTGGTCCGTGCCGGGCTTCCGACCGATTCGATCGAACATGGCATTTGGTAAGCTGAACGGGACTGAGCTGAACGGCACGCAGCGCCGTTA
>JAQGHW010000490.1 GCA_028291505.1 Rhodopila sp.
AAAGCCGGGATCCGGGGAAAAGCCGGGGTCGGGAGGACAGCCGGGGTCGGGAGGACAGCCGGGATCCGAGGGCAAGCCCGCGTCGGGTGGTTAAGGGCCGCAAGCCCATCATTTTGCTGGCACTTGCGGTTGGCCGAAGAAGCGCGGATTTCCGCACCTCGTGTGGTCAGGCGGCGGAACGAGCCATCTCCGGTGCTACTCTGCGCAGGAGGGGCCCGTGACCGACTCCCGCATGCCCTACCTCGGTTGAGGAGACATGAAAGTAGTTGGCGATGTAGACTCTGACCGCGCTTGTGCGGCCTCCTGCGTGGCCGGCCGCTTCGATCTGACGCACCAGGGTGCTCATATCTTGCGCTTCGCGTTCGCAGATCTCACTCAGCATGTCCCAGAGTTCGGGTTCCAGCCGCATGCTGGTCCTTCCGCGCTCCGCGACGACGTTACGGTTGACTAATCGACTTGTCGCCATTGGCCACCTCCTACTTGCCGGAGGGCAGAAGACCAGGAAATTATTAAGAGAAGGTTCACAGGGCGGAAAATATTGCATTTTTTTGTCACGCTTATGTAATCGCGACGATTTGGCCACACTCCGTTTTGACCCCGGCGCGATCCGACTGATGGAAATCACACTGGCAGGGGGGCGGCCTTCATACGCTCCATGCTGAAGCGGCTGCTGACGTTGCGCAGCGGCAGGGTGCCGATGAGCTTGCGGTAGAACTGGTCGTAGGAGGCGATGTCGGCGACGACAACGTGCAGCAGGTAGTCGACGTCTCCGCTCATGCGCCAGGCGTCGACGACCTCGGGCGTGTCGCGGATCACGGTGGCGAAGCGACCGAGCCAGTCGGCGGAATGGTCGGCGGTCTCGATGGCGACGAAGACGGAGACGGGCAGGCCGATCTTGTCGGCGTCCAGAATGGCGACGCGGCGCTGGATGATGCCGTCCTGCTCCATGCGACGGATGCGCTTCCAGCACGGGGTGGGGGTCAGGCCGACCTTCGCGGCGATGTCGGCGAGGGAGAGCGAAGCGTCGACGGAGATCAGCCGGAGGATTTCCCGGTCGAGGCGATCGATGTCCTTGTCGGCGGCCATGTAAGGTAGCCCTTTCTCTCAAACCGGCGGACCGGTAGAAATTTTCTGTGGGCATCCCTTAGCGGGTTCTTCGGGAGAATAAAATACTCTGTTTGGTCAGGAGGAGTCTCGCGCTGCGTATTCCTTGGGGGTGCGGAGAGTCAGGGCCAAAGCGTGCATGCCGCCGTGTTCCGGGGAGCCGAATTCGGATTCGAGCGCGGCGTGCACGGCGCGGGAGCGGGCGACCCGGGTGAGGCCCTGGAAGGCGGCGCTGACCAGCAGCACGCTGTAGTGGGACTGGCCGCCGGCCTGGGCCCCGGCATGGCCGGCGTGATGGGCGCTGTCATCCTGGATGTCGAGCACGGTCGGCGCGAACGCCTGTGTCAGGATTGCGTGCAGGCGGTCGGCTCGGGATTGGGTGTTTGTCATGGTGGGGTTATCGGCGGTTTGACGGGTCTCGCCAATATGGTTGGTCGTGTGGCGTGGTTTAGGCCGGGCGGATGGTGCGGTTGCCGGGACGGGGTCGGTGTCGCGGGCGGGTTTGCTCGTTCGTTCTCCATTTTTCAGCGGGGAGGACGGCCGAGGGCCACGGGGGGCCGCGGAGGACGGTTGTGCTCGAGCCGTTGAGATCGGGGGAAATCGTCGTTGTTGGGGATTTCAGTTTTGGCGGCCTCTGGTTGGTCAGACCGAGCGTGAAAGGGTGATGGCGGCGAGGTCGCCGGGCCGGAGCCTTTGGGGGCCGTTGCCGGTTAGCAGGTCGGTGGCGCAATGACTCAGTATGGCGGCGCGGAACGTCGCCATCTTGCGTTCGGCGGGGGGCAGATGGGGCAGGCTGGCGGTGAACTCCGCCGCAAGGCGGGCAGCCCCGGCGCCCCACATCGCCTGACGCTGACGCTCCTTAGGAGTGATCGAAGCGGCTGGCGCCGTGGGGGCTGGGATCGGTTCGGCGGGTTTCGGGAGTTCGGCGGGTCTCGATGGCTCGAATTCCGCGGCTAGCTTCTGGGCTGCGGCCACGCTGGCGATCACTTCGGCTTCTTCACGCTCGTCGTCGGGGCTTAGCGGGGCTTCGTCTTGCTGGGGGTCGGCGGATGGTACCGAGTCGGGGCGGATTTCCTTCAGGGCGCGGCGGGCCTGTTCGGCGGAGCGCATCAGCGCGTTGGCGTTGCCGCGGAGGCGGAGGGTCATGACGAGGGAGATGTCGTCGGCCATCGAGAGGCTGAGGGAGCCTAAGGCGGCGAGGCCGCAGGCGACGATCTGAGCGACCACGATAAGCTCGGCGTGGGTTTGGCTTCGGTAGGCGTTGATGGTCTCAAGCGCGGCCATGCGCGCGAAGATGATGTCGCCGTTGGCGGCGGTGAGGAACATCGGTGCCAGGAGGACGATGATCAGATTCATCAGGATGTCGGCGGGGTGGATTTCGGTGTCGGTGGTCATGCGGTCCGGCTTGGGGTTGGGGCTTGGTTCTAGCTTAGTTGTGGCGGTTTGTCAAGAAAACTTTCCCAGGTTGGGACTGTCGTGTCGCCTTTGGGTGGGGAAGGGCTGTCGAATACCGGGGTTAATCTTGCTCGTTGAGCGTCAGGTCCATCGCGTCATGGGGCACAGGTAACGGGGAAATCTTGGTGAGCTGGCTATCCGTTACTTAAACCGCACGATGTGCGTGGCTTGCCTGGTGACGCTGCTTCGTGGGAAAGGCCGGTGTGTGTGGATTCTACCGATTTTTTCACCACAGAGGCGCAGAGAAAAGGTCGGAATTTTACTTGCTGTCGGGTTTTTCCCTAAATGAACGGGGGCCGCGGGATCGCGTGCATGAAGCCCACCATGGTGATTTCTCTGCGCCTCTGCGCCTCTGTGGTGAAAAAGTCTTGCGTTTGCGCGCGCATGGCTCCGCCCATCTGGCCCCGGCGCCGGTATATGCCTGTGGGGACACGCCCGGCCAGGACATTGGTGCAATCGAGCCATAACGGCGACCGTGGGTTAGCCGGCCATGACACCGGTGCTGTTCAGCCATGACGGCGAGGGAGGCGGCTGGATTGATCGAAGCCTTTGCCGTCCATTCCGACCACCTTACCACCGCTTGGTCAGACCATCTGGAAGCTGCGCGGTCAGGACACCGAGCACATGGCGTCCGTAGCGATCCAGTTTGGAGGCGCCGACGCCTTTTATTT
>JAQGHW010000570.1 GCA_028291505.1 Rhodopila sp.
CCGGATTTCGCATTGATCCCACCTGACGGCCCGCAAGCTCCGGTGCTGCCTTTTGTCCCCGGTACCTCGCAAGCGCAGCTCGCGGTGCTGCAGGCCCAAGTGCCGCGCCAGGCGACGCTGAAAACCGCGTCGGCGAAGCTGGTCGTGACCTATGCCGGCCAGCCGCAGTTCAAGCCGATTCCCGGCACCACCCTGCAATACGCGGTGAACACGCCATTCGAGGTCATCGAGACCGGCGGCAAATTCTACGTCTGCTACCAAGGCGCCTGGTTCATCGGGTCATCGCCAATGGGTCCGTGGATTTTGGCTGCGAGCGTGCCACCGGTGATTTACACAATCCCGCCGAGCAGCCCGCTGTATAACGTTACGTATGTGAAGGTTTATGCCGCAACTCCGACCGCGGTCACCTATGGCTACACATCGGGATACATGATGGGCTTCGTGACTGCCGGCGTGCTGGTCTATGGCACCGGCTATTATTATCCCCCGGTGGTTATCCCCGGCCAGGTGCCGGTCTACTACCCCTATCCGTACTCCTACGCCGGGCCTGTGGCCTACAACACGACGACCGGTGCCTGGGTGCACGGCGGCACGGCTTACGGGCCGTATGGCGGCGTTGCCACCGGTGGCAGCTACTACAATCCGACCACTGGGGCGTACGGGAGGGGCGGCTCGATCTATGGTCCGAATGGCGGCGCGGCAGGGGTCTCGTACTACAACCCCAGCACCGGCGGCTACGCCCGCGGCAGCGCATCCTGGAATGCGAACGGCGGCTCCGCCCAAGGCAGCTACTACAATCCGCATACTGGCGTTTCGGGCGCCACCAATCAAAGCTGGAACGCCTACTCGCGTTGGGGTTCCAGTACGCTGACCGGGCCTAACCAAACGGTGCACACCCAAAGCGGCAGCAACGCCCAGGGTTCAGCGGGCAGCTTCAGCTCATCCAGCGGAGCGCAAGGCGCCGGATACCGCGGTGCCGGCGGCAATAGCGGGGGTGCCGTAAAAACCCAGAACGGCGACGTCTACGCCGGCCACGACGGCAATGCTTATCAGCACACGTCGGACGGTTGGTCGAAATGGGGCAACGGCGGCTGGCAGCCGGTGACCCCGCCAACCACCGGCACAGCCAGCAACGCAGCATCGACCAATCGATCATCCGCCACCGCGTCGGCCGGCACGCCCGCCGCCAGCCGCCAGCAAACGCCGCAAACCAGTTCAACCGCCAACTCACCTGGCGGAACGCAGAACCGGACGCAGTCGCCGCAGGCTCAGCAGCGCAGCAGCACCAGCCAGAGTCAGCGCGGCTCGCGCCAGGCGATGGACAGCTCATCTTATCAACAGTTGGAGCAGGACCGTCAGGCGCGTTCCGCCGGCGCGCAACAGCGCTTCGGCGGCTTCGGCGGCGGCGGATCGACCGGAGGCCGGTTCGGTGGTGGTGGTGGAGGTTTCCGGCGCCGGTGAAACTGTCAGACTAGACCACAGGGGAATTCGCATGAAGCCACTCATCCGGTCGATCGGACCGACGCTCCTATTCGGTGTCCTGTTATGCTCGTTTGCCGGCCCCGCCGGCGCGCAGCAGCCAAGCCAGGCGCAGACCAACGCTATCAAGCAGTCCTGCCGATCGGACTACCAATCAGTTTGCTCCAGCGTGCCGACCGGGGGCCGCGCCGCGCTGCAATGCCTGCAGCAGCATCAGGCCGAACTGTCGCCAGCCTGCCAGGGCGCGGTCGCTGCCGTGACCGGAGGCGGCGGCGCAGCGCCTCCCGCCGGCGCCGGATCGCAAGCCATGGCACCGTCAGGTGCTCCACCCGCCTTGTCCATGCGACAGCAGGCAGCGCTGATGCGCAACGCATGTGGCGGTGATTTTCGTGCCTACTGCCAGGGCGTCGGGCTTGGTGGCGGCCGAGCGATGGCTTGCCTGGCCGAAAATCAGTCGCGGCTTTCGCCAAGCTGCAAGGGAGCCCTGGCGGAAGCGCACGGCGGCCGATGAACCTCGACGCCATGCAGCTCACGTGGCGGCAAGCAGCGCTGGCGCTGGCGCTGGTCGCCTGGCTGCCAGGATGTAAACGGCAAAACGCCTATGTGGCGCCACCTTCACCGCATGTCGAAGTCGCGCAACCGCTGCGTCAGGCCGTGACGCCCTATCTGGAAGCGACCGGCAACACTGTGGCGTACAATCAGGTAGACCTGGTCGCCCGCGTCGATGGCTTCCTGCAGGAGATCCGCTGCCAGGATGGCGCCTCGGTGCGTCGGGGCGACACGCTTTTCGTGATCGAGCCAGCGCCATACCAGGCAAAGCTGCAGCAGGCGCAATCGATGTTGGCCTCCGCCCAGGCGCAGGCCGCGCAGTCCGACGCGGAATACAACCGTCAGGCGTCGCTCGGCCGCAGCGACTTCTCGTCCAGAACGGCCGTCGACCAGGCACTGGCCCAGCGCGACACCAACCAGGCGAATGTGCAGAACCAGCAGGCCGCGGTGACCCTGGCAGCGATCAACCTCGGCTATACCCAGGTGACCGCACCGTTCGACGGCGTGGTAACGGCGCATGAGGTCGCGGTCGGCAGCCTGGTCGGGTTCAGCGGCCCCACCAAACTCGCCAGCGTTATCCAGTTCAACCCTATCTATGTCTCGTTCACGATCAGCGAGCAGGACGTATTGCGCATCCGCGGCAGCCTGCGCAGAACCGGCCTGACGGAGGCCGACCTCAACAAGATTCCGGTCGCGATCGGCCTGATGACGGAGCCGGGCTATCCGCATAGCGGCACGCTGGACTACGCCGCCCCATCCATCGACACCGAGACCGGCACATTGAAGGTTCGCGGCGTCCTCGCCAATGCGGACCGGACGCTGTTGCCCGGTTTTTTCGCGCGGGTGCGGGTGCCGCTGGCGATGCAGCAGACCGAGGCGCTGCTGGTGCCCGACACGGCATTGGGCACGGACCAGTCCGGCCGCTATCTGCTGGTGGTGGACAAGGATGATGTCGTGCAGCAGCGCAGCGTCAAGACCGGAGCGCTGGTCGGCAGTCTGCGGGTGATCGAAGGCGGGCTCCTGCCCGACGAGCGGGTGGTGATTTCCGGACTGCAGCGCGCCATTGTCGGCGGCACGGTGGTGCCGCAGCCGAGTACCATTCAATCGGCGACGCTGTCCGCGGCCGGCAAGTCTTGACGCCGGCGCCGCGATGATATCGCGCTTCTTCATCGACCGGCCGGTGCTCGCCAACGTGCTGGCCATCGTCATCGTCCTGCTGGGGGTGGTCGCGCTGTTGAAGCTGCCGGTGGCGCAGTACCCCAACGTCGTGCCGCCGACGGTACAGGTCACCACACGCTACCCCGGCGCGAGCGCCGAGACGGTGATGAACACCGTGGCGCTGCCGATCGAGCTGCAAGTCAACGGCGTGCAACACATGCTTTATATGCAGTCCACCAGCGCGAGCGACGGCACCTACACGCTGACCGTTACCTTTGATATCGGCACTGACCTGAACTTCGCGCAGGTGCTGGTGCAGAACCGGGTCGCCAGCGCCACCGCATCGCTGCCACAGCCGGTGCAGGCACAAGGCGTCGTGGTGCAGCAGAAATCCACCTCCATCCTGCAGATCATTACGCTGACCGCGCCGGATGGCCGTTTCGACAGTTTGTTCCTGAGCAACTATGCGACGATCAACCTGGTGAACGAGGTCACGCGCATCCCGGGTGTGGGCAACGTGAACGTCTTCGGCGTCGGACAATACGCGATGCGCGTCTGGCTCGATCCGCAGAAACTGCAGGCGCGCGGGCTGGTGGCGCAGGACGTCATCCAGGCCGTCCAACAACAGAGCCAGCAGGTTACCGCCGGCCAGGTGGGCACTCCACCCGCGCCTGCGGGGCAGGCGTTCCAGTACACGGTGAACGTCGAGGGCCGGCTTGCCGACGTGGCGGCGTTCAACGAGATCATCGTCAAGGTGGCAAGCGGCGGCAGTGGCGGGATTACCCGGGTGAAAGACGTGGCGCGGGTCGAACTGGGGGCGCAAACCTACGCGCAGTCATTCCGGGTCAATGGCCGGCCGGCCGCGGGCATCGCGGTGTTTCAGGCGCCCGACGCCAACGCTTTGGCAGTCGCCACCAGCGTGGGCGGCAAGATGCGGGAACTCGCGCGCGCCTTTCCACAGGGGCTGGCGTGGGATGTGCCGTTCGATACCACGCGCTTCGTCAACGCCTCCGTCCACGAAGTGTACCAGACCCTGATCGAGGCCGGGGTTCTGGTCCTGGTAGTGATCCTGGTCTTCCTGCAAGACTGGCGCGCCACGCTGGTGCCCGCAACCACCGTTCCGGTGACCATCATCGGCGCCTTCGCGGCGATGGCGGCGCTCGGCTTTACCATCAACCTATCCACTCTGTTCGCGGTCGTGCTCGCCATCGGCATCGTCGTCGACGATGCGATCGTCGTGGTGGAGGGCGCGGCGCACCATATGGAGCAAGGTCTGTCGGCCCACGATGCGACGATCCGCGCGATGCAGGACTTGTTCGGACCGATCATCGGCATCACTCTTGTGCTGATGTCGGTGTTCGTGCCGGCCGCCTTCCTGCCGGGGTTGACCGGGCAGATGTACGCCCAGTTCGCCATGGTGATCGCTGCGACAGCCCTGATCAGCGCGGTCAACGCGGCCACGCTGAAACCGGCACAATGCGCGATGTGGCTGCGCCCGCCGGTGCCGGCGGAGAGCCGCAACGTCCTGTTCCGCAGTTTCAACCACGCCTATCTGCCGCTGGAGCGTGGCTATGCCATTCTGATCGGCCGCATGGCAGGGCACAGCGTTTTGATGGCAGGGTTGGCCCTGTGTGTGGCCGGGCTGGCAGTTTGGGGAATTGCCAGCCTGCCGACCGCCTTCATCCCGATCGAGGACCAGGGCTACGTCGTGATCGGCGTGCAGCTGCCGGATGGCGCCTCGCTGGAGCGCACCGAGCATGCCATGGCCGAAGCCTCGAAGATCGCGCATGACACGCCCGGCGTGGATCAGGTCATCGAGATTGCCGGTATCTCGGTGCTCGACAACAGCGCCGCGCTGGCGTCCGCCGGAGCGGTGTACGTGGTGCTGAGGGATTGGACCGAACGCGGGCGGGCGACCGGACAGGACTTGCGCAGCATCTACGGCCACCTCCAGGGCGCGCTGGACGGCTTGCCCGATGCGACCGGTTTCGTCGTGGTGCCGCCGCCGATCCAGGGTATCGGCAACGCCAGCGGTTTCAACATGATGATCGAGTTGCGCGATGGCAGCAATGATTTCGCCAAGCTGCAGAGCATTACCCGCGCGGTTCTCGCGGACGGCGCCAGCCAGAGCGGATTGCAGCGCCTGGTCACGCCGTTCCGCGCCGACGTTCCTCAGCTTTCGGTCTTGGTGGACCGGGTCAAGGCGGAAGCCCTGCACGTTTCGGTCGGCGATGTGTTCGCCACCCTGTCCTCCTATGTCGGGTCGAGCTACGTCAACCAGTTCAACAAGTTCGGTCGCACGTTCCAGGTCTATGCGCAGGCGGATTCGCAATTTCGCCTGCATCCGGACGACATCGCGCAGCTTCAGGTGCGCAGCCAGGACGGCAACATGGTTCCGCTTGGCGCGCTGATACAGATCCAGCCGACCACCGGGCCAGGGTTGATCACGCTTTATAACCTGTTTCCGGCTGCCACGGTCGTTGGTGCGCCCGCGCAGGGGTTCAGTTCGGGTGAGGCGATTTCGTTGATGGAGCAGGTTGCCACGCAGGCTCTGCCACGGGGCACGGGCTACGAGTGGACAGCGATGTCGTTTCAGGAAAAGTCGGTGGGCGGCCAGATCTATATCGTGTTCGGGCTTGGCCTGGTCCTTGTCTACCTCTGCCTGGCGGCTCAGTATGAGAGCTGGATTGCGCCCCTTGCTGTCATCCTGGCGGTCCCGCTGGCGCTGAGTGGGCCGGCGATCGCCCTGGGCGTGTTGGGGCTTGCCAACAATCTTTACACCCAGATCGGCTTGGTTCTGCTGATCGCCCTGGCGGCCAAGAACGCGATCCTGATCGTCGAAGTGGCGCGTGCGCGGCGCCTGCAGGACAAGATGCCGATCATCGACGCCGCGGTTGGGGCCGCACGTGCGCGGTTCCGGCCGATCGTGATGACCTCGATCGCATTTATCCTCGGAGTGGTTCCGCTGGTCACCGCGACCGGGGCGGGTGCGGCGGCGCGTGTCTCGCTGGGGCTTAGCGTGCTGACCGGCATGCTGGCTTCCACCTGCCTGGCAGTGTTGTTCGTTCCGTCGTTCTTCGTCGTGCTCCAGGGTATGGAAGAACGCCTAAAACGGGGAACGGCCTCTCCTGCCGTCTCGCGGCCGGGTTGAACCGACGATCGCTATGACAGGCTGGCTCTTCCGGGTACCGAGGCGGGGGTCCTGACATCGGCCGCTTATGCGAGACTCCTCACTGGAGAAACGGGAACGTTCCGGCGCCAGACAGCTACTCAGTTAGCAGCACGTTCCATCGGCAAAGCGGGTCGGCGAGCCGCAAAGGGTCAACGATCTTGCGGCTCGCGATCAGCCGCCGGGCGCCGGCGATGTCGCGGCCGGCATTCAGGGCGACGGCTGCCTGCACGATGCCGTCCGTGTCGAGCGCAAACGCAGCCACTTTTGGCGCTGAGCGGTCGCCGCGAAAAACCCAAACCGCGTTGACCGGAGCCTGCCCGAGCATCTGGATGTTGAGGTCGTGTTGATCCGACCAGAACCACGGAAGTTCCTTGTATTCGCTATCCACCCCGGCTGCGGTGCTGCCCACGGCCGCGGCCTGCTGTTGGGCCACCTGCCAGGCTTCGTAGCGGGCGCGCCGGAGGCCGCCAGCCACCGGATGACAGGTAACTTCGCCAGCGGCGAACACGTTGGGCACCGATGTGCGACCTGATGCGTCGACGACGATGCCATCGCTCGTTTCGATTCCGGCGGCGATTGCCAGTTCGACATTCGGCAGCACCCCGATGCCGACGAGCAGGGTATCGAAGCTCTCGACCGTCCGCGTCGAATTGGCGAAGTCGGTCGTGCTTATTGCGATGGCGCCGGATTGATCGCGGCCGGTGATCTCGACGGCGACACCCTTGCGGAACGATATGCCACGGCGGACGTGTACGGCCTCGATATCCCGGGCGATGAAAGCGGGCAGAACGCGGGCCAGCACGGACTCGGCACGCTCAAGGACTGTTACGGAACAGCCCAGGGTGCGCGCCGCGGCCGCGACTTCCAGGCCAATGAACCCAGCTCCGATGATGCCGATCCGGCCGCCCCGGCGCAGCGCCGCGCCAAGCCGTTCGGAGTCGTCTCGTGTGCGCAGGTAATAGACGTCGGGCGTGAGGTCGGCCGGTACAGGCAGTTGCCGCGGCCGGGACCCGGTCGCCAGGATCAGCCGGCGCCATGCCAGGCGCTGGCCGCCGTGAAGGTCGAAGGAGTGCCGCTCGACATCGATCGATGCGGCACGCTGGCCCAGTATCAGGTCGATCCGCTGCGCAGCATAGAACGCAGCGTCACGTTTCTCGCAAGTTGCAACCTGGGCCGGGTCAACCAGAACCGCCTTCGACAGTGGCGGCCGATCATAGGGGAGCCAGGGCTCCTCGCCCACAATCGCGATGGTGACATCGGGCGCCGCTGCGCGGGCAGCCTCGGCCGCGCAACGGGCTGCCTCGCCGCCGCCTAGTATCAGGATGTCGAAGGTCGTGTCATGCATTGCGCGTCAGTCCGTCAGGGATGCACCGGTACTAGCACTGCCACACGGTCATTGTCGCCGGCCAGTCTGCTGCCAGACGAAGGTTGGAGGTGTTTCGGAACTCGCGGTGGCGCGCCCGGATGATCACCCGACTTGACAACCAGGAGCAATTCCGGAGAATGGCCGGACCATTACACTGCGGAGGAACGATGGCCACGGCGATCGATATCCACACGCATATCGTGCCCTTCGAGCTGCCCGACTGCCCCGCGGCGGCCAGTGCGACGCGTTGGCCGCAAATGCAGCCCGGCGCCGATTGCCATCACCGGAACGTGGTGATCGCGGGAAAGATATTCAGAACCGTCTCCGATGATTGCTGGGATGTGAGCCGCCGCCTGAGTGCCATGGATGCGGCCGGGATCACGACCCAGGTGCTTTCGCCGATGCCCGAGTTGCTGTCGTACTGGATCGACACGCGCGACGCGCTGGTGCTGGGCCGAGCGGTGAACGACGCGATCGGCGCGATTGTGGAGCAGGCGCCGGGGCGGTTCATCGGCCTCGGCATGGTCCCGATGCAGGATCCCGAGCTGGCGGCCCGCGAAGTCGAAGCGCTGATGCGCGACGAGCGGTTTCGCGGCGTCGAGATCGGCACCAACGTGAACGGCATTTCCATCGCCGATCCGCGCTTCGCGCCGGTGTTCGCCGCGGCGGAGGCAACGGGCGCCGCGATCTTCGTGCACGCCCTGCATCCGGGCGGCGACAACCATCTGATCGGTTCTCCGGCCTTGAAGGCGGTCGTCGCTTTTCCGTGCGAGACGGCGCTGGCAATCGCCGGCTTGATGACGAGTGGCACGCTCAGCCGGTTTCCCCGCCTCAGGATTGCGTTCAGTCACGGCGGCGGAGCGTTCGGGCTTGTGTTGCCGCGGCTCCTGCATGGCTGGAAGGTGCTGGCGAGCGTCGGGAAGGCCATGACGGAGTCGCCAGCCGAGATCGCGCGCCGCCTCTACTATGATTCACTGGTCTACGATGCGACGACGCTGGATTTCCTGGTGCGGGTATTCGGAGAACGACAGATCATGATCGGGACGGACTATCCGTTCGACATCTTCGAACGCGACCCGATCGGGGTCGTGCGGGCCACCGGCCTGCCGGACGCCACGCTGGAGCGGCTGACCGGCGGGAACGCGCGGCAGTTCCTGCGATTACCGCATTGACCGTGGGTGTGGCCCTTGACAGTGCCATGAAACAGCGAAATGGTCCGACCAGCCTGCGGGCGGGCCTCCGCGGACGAACCCTGCATAGGCAGCGCAATCGCCGCAAACGCTGTCGGTCCAGTCTGTGCCTGAAACGAACCGAGCCACCAAGTGCCGGAGGAGGAGAGAACGATGCGGGATGGCAGCAACACCGCTGGTCTGATCATCGACGACAGGGAGGACGGGATTTTCCGGGTTCATCGGAGCGTCTTTGTCGACCGCGACATCTTTGAACTGGAGCGGACACGGATTTTCGACCACTGCTGGCTATTTGCGGGCCACGCATCCGAATTTCCCAAGCCCGGCGACTTCGTAACGCGCTCGGTGGCTGGCCGGCCGATGATCCTGGTGCATGGCGAGGATGGCAAGATCCGCGCCCTGATGAACACCTGCCGTCACCGCGGCAACCTTGTTTGCCGCGAACACAAAGGCAGCGGCGCCGAAGTCTTCCGCTGCTTCTATCACGGCTGGATCTATAATACCCGCGGCGAACTCAAGGGTATTCCCGGCGAGGAAGCCTATAGCGACGCTTTCGACCGTGACGCTCTGGGGCTCGAACCGGCGCCGAGGATGCACAATTACCGCGGCTGCATCTTCGTCAGCTTCGATGCAGAAATCGAGAGTTTCGAAAGCTACATGGGCGACGCCCTGGCGGTCCTTGGCAACACGCTGGACCTGGGCGAGATGGAGTTCGTCGACGGGCAGTTCAAATACTCGATGCGGGCGAACTGGAAGCTGCTGGTCGAGAATAGCATGGATGGCTATCACGCCGCCTACACCCATGAGCGCTTCTTCTCGCAATGGATGCCATCGGAGGGGCTGGGTCTTGGCTACCAGCCACCGCCGGTGCCGCCGCGGCGGGATGGCGCAGCGGCCTCCGACACGCGGCGCGGCACCGTGCCGCTTGGCAACGGCCACGTAACGACCAATTACCCGACTTCCGACGGCCGGGCGGCGGTGAGCGACGGTTATCTGACCAAGCATGCCAAGGAAGACCTGGAGCAGTTTCGGCAAGGTCTGGTCAAGCGTCACGGCCCGGACAAGGCCCGAATGGTAGAGGGCGGGGCCGGCAATTACCTGATCTTCCCCAACCTCATGATCATCGATGGCTGGCGGGTCTTCCGCACCTTCTATCCGTCGAGCCCTGACTATATGGAGATCAATGGCTGGGCCTGCCTGCCCAAGGAAGACGCCCCTGCCCTGCGCAAGGCCCGCCTGGAGTGGTACCTCGCCTTCCAGGGCCCCGGCGGCTTCGCCACGCCCGACGACGTCGAGGGGCTTGAAGGTTGCCAGATGGGATTCGCCACCCACAAGGAAGTGGAATGGTCGGACATTTCCCGCGGCATGAAGGGCAACCTGGCCGGCGGACCGGGCGAGCTGCAGATGCGCGTGTTCTGGCGCGAGTGGAACGCCCGAATGACCGGCAGCCAGCACGCCGACTACACGGGCGACTAGACCTTGATCGTGCCCCCCGGAACGCCGCGACTGGGTGGCTGCAGGGGGAAATCATTCCGGGGGAGCTCACCTTCCGGCAGACCTGAATTGGGGAGGGATTCGCCGTGACGACCGCCACAGCGAAGGTAACACGAGAGCAGGTTGAGGATTTTCTCTACGCCGAGGCCGACCTGCTGGACAACTGGCAACTGAATGAGTGGATTGCGCTGTTCGATCAGGAGCGAGGCAGCTATTTCATTCCGACGACCGACGCGCCGGATGCCGATCCCAACAAGGCGCTCTTTCTTATCGCTGATGACATGCCGAAGCTGCGCTCGCGGGTGAGCCAACTGCTCAGCGGCGTCGCATGGGCCGAAAATCCGAAGTCTCATACCCGCCATTTGGTGAACAACGTGCGCATCGCCGGGATGGAAGACGATGCGCTGCTGGTGAAGGCGAACTTCGTCGTCTTCCGCATGCGCTTTCAAAACATCGACCCGTATATCGGGAAGTACCACTACAAGCTGCTTCCGGAGAACGGGACGTTTAAAATCCTCGAGCGACGGGTCGTCCTCGACCTCGAGGCCCTGCGGCCGCACGGCAAGGTCAGCTTTATCGTCTGAAGCCCGCGCGCGACAGGGGTGGCGTCGGTGGCTAGTCTTATCTGACCGGAGGGCCTCGACAGGATGCAGGCTAGACCGCCAAGATTGGCCGACAAGGTTGCCATCATTACAGGAGCGAGCCGAGGGCTCGGGCAGCTTTGCGCAATGGCTTACGCCTTTGAGGGCGCGAAGGTTGCCGTCGTTGGCCGCAACGCAACGGAATCGCCTATGCGGCTGCCCGGTAACATTCTTCAGACGGCGGCAGCGATAAAGGAATTCACCGGTGGGTCAGCTCTTCCCATCGTCTGCGACGTTACCGACCTGGCGGCTGTCGAAAGGATGGTCAAACAGGTGCTTGATCATTGGGGCCACATCGACGTGCTGCTGAACAACGCCGCCTACGTCATGCCGGAAGGCGAGAGCGTGACCGACATTCCCGTCCGGCTTTTCAGTCAGATGCTGCAGGTCAATGTGCTCGGCGCATTCCAGGTTATCCGCGCCGTGCTGCCCGCGATGCGAGCCAAACACCGCGGCAACATCATCAATGTGTCCGGTCGATCGCGGACGCGTGGGTCACCGCTAGAAGCGACCAAGGCCGCGATTGAGACGCTTACTATCGGTCTCGCGAACGAACTGCGGCCGAGCGGCGTCGCCGTCAACAGCCTGCGCCCGGTCGGGTTTATTGATACGCCGGGCGTGTTGCTCAACAGAGAGGTCAAACCACGCGACCTGACGCCACCCGACAGCTATCTTGACGCAGCCGTGCTTCTGGCCATGCAGACGGCGGAGACCTATACTGGCCAAGTCAAGACGGATGCGGAAGTAATCCGGGATCTCACCGACGAGACCACGCTGATGCGCTACAAGGCAATCAATCCTGCAGCGTGGGGCAAAGGTGTCATCGCCCATTCAATGCAGTCGTTCGATGCCGAAGAGTAACCAGTCCGGCACGCTGTAAAAAACCGGCAACGCGGTGGATCGCTCGACCCGAGCAGCCTTCATTCGACAGGATGAGACATGAGTTGGCTAACCGACAGACTGAGTAAACTGACGCAGGAGCGGAGCCTGGCCAATGATACGCTGGCGCGCCAACTCGGTATCGAGCGTTCGCGGTTGAGCAATATCATGGCCGGATCCGCCATCCCGAACGATAACCTGATCAAACGTCTCGCCAAATATTTCGATGAGGACGCAGAGGCGTGGCTCAGCAACGTGCAGAAGCGCGAGGACGCCAAGC
>JAQGHW010000579.1 GCA_028291505.1 Rhodopila sp.
ATGTATGCCGGCCGTATCGCCGAAATCGGCCCGGTCGCCGCGGTCATCCGCCAGCCCGCCCACCCCTATACCGACGGCCTGATGGCCAGCATCCCGTCGCTGGAGCACCGCGTGAACCGCCTGCGCCAGATCGACGGCGCGATGCCCCGGCTGGATGCGATCCCCTCCGGCTGCCGCTACCATCCGCGCTGCCCGCAAGTGTTCGGCCGGTGCATGGAACAACAGCCCGAACTCCTGCCTGCGGGCGCGACCCGGGCCGCTTGCTGGTTGCACGCCAATGGCTGACCCGATGACGCTGGAGGCCGTCGCCGTCTCCCACTTCTTCGACGTCTCGCGCCCCTTTCTGCAACGACTGTTCACCCGCGAACCGCGGCAGCAATTGCGCGCCGTGGATGATGTTTCATTCAAAATCATCCCCGGCACCACGTTCGCCCTGGTCGGCGAGTCCGGCTGCGGCAAATCCACCATCGCCCGCCTCGCCGTCGGCCTGTACCAACCAACCACCGGCGACATCCTGTTCGAAAATCAGGCGTTGTCATCGGCCCGCGCCCAACCCGCGATGCGCCGGCGGATGAACATGATCTTCCAGGATCCCTACGCATCGTTGAACCCCAGATGGCGGGTCAGCGACATCGTTGCAGAACCCATCCGAGCGTTTGGGTTGGCGAAACGCGGCAATGAGGTGCAGGGGCGGGTTGGGGCATTGCTCGCCCAGGTCGGGTTGACAGTGCGCGATGGCGACAAATACCCGCACGAGTTCTCCGGCGGCCAGCGGCAGCGCATTTCAATCGCGCGGGCACTGGCGAGCGAACCCGATTTCCTGGTTTGCGACGAACCCACCAGCGCGCTGGACGTGTCTGTCCAGGCACAAATTCTCAACCTGATGCGCGACCTCCAGCAGCGGCTCGGACTGACGTACCTGTTCATCAGCCACAACCTGGCGGTGGTGCGGCACATGGCAGACCGGTTGGGCGTCATGTACCTCGGCAGGATCGTCGAACAGGGGCCCGCCGAGGCCATCTTCCAGCACCCGAACCATCCCTACACACGGTTGTTGCTGGATGCCATTCCGGACCTGGAACAGGTTGGCCGCGCCCGCACGCCGGTCGGGGGTGAATTGCCTAGCCCCATCGCGCCGCCGCCAGGCTGCGCATTCCACCCCCGCTGCCCGCTTGCGCGCGAACGCTGCCGGGTGGAGAAACCGGTCCACGTGATGGCCGGAACTGTCCAGGTTGCCTGCCATGCGGTCGAGGAAGGACGCGATGGCTGAAGACGAAAACAAGAGTTCGCCGCTACGTGCGGTGGTCGGACTGGGGCTGATCCTGGTGCTGATCCTGGGTGTGCTGTTCGTGATGCACCAGTTGCAGCACGCGGCGGCAATTCAGGATTGCGTCGCCTCGGGCCGGTCGAATTGCGCGCCGATTTCAACCGGGCGGTGACCCAAACACTCACTCGCCAGCTTCATCCCCATCGTTCACCGCCGCCGCCAGCGCCAGCCTGGCGAGTGCGGGCAGCGACCTTGTGCCCGTCTTCGTCATGATCGAGGCACGATGGTTCTCCACCGTGCGCTGGCTGATACCAAGATCAGCGGCGATGTTCTTGCTGGGATGTCCGGCCAGAACCATCGCCATGACCTCACGCTGTCGCGGCGTCAGCCCGGCGACATGGCTCGCCGCATCCTGCCGCCACGCCGACAGCTTGCTGGTATCCCGCGATTGTTCCAACGCGCGATCGACACAGGCCAGCAGTTCGACGCGGCTGATCGGCTTCTCGATAAAATCCGAAGCCCCCGCCTTCATCGCCTGAACCGCCATAGGAACATCGCTGCTGCCCGTGATCATGATCGCCGGCAGCCGATGGCCGGCATCACGCAGCCGCCCGAGCAGCGCGAGACCATTCATTCCCGGTAGGTACGCGTCGATCACCAGGCACGCCTCGCGCCCGGGCCGAAAAACCTCCAGGAAACTCTCGCACGTCGCAAAATCCTCGACCGCTCGGCCATCGTCTTCCAGCACCCCGCGGACCGCGTCACGAATGCTGTCGTCGTCATCAACGACAAAAATGACTGGCGGACCCGAAGCGCCCGGCAGTTCGACGGGTCGCGAAAGCCGAACCTGAGCCGCGAGTTGCGACAGCGGCAACAAACGCTGGATAGCTTGCGTCAGCTCCTTCAATTTCACCGGCTTGTTGAGTTGAAGGCAGTCCTGCAATGCGATGCTGGTCAGTGTCTTGGTCGATATGTCACCGGTCAGGACGATGGCCGGGACCGTGTGACGCAGCGCGTCACGCAGCTTGATGGCAGTCTGCAACCCGTTCAAATCCCGCGGCAGGTTGAAGTCCGCCAGAATAAGGTCAGGCCGCAGACTGCCTCGTGTGACCAGATCCAGCGCCACCACACCGTCATGCGCCGTAGTGACCTCGTGGCCCTCGTCGGTCAGAAACGCTTCCAGAAGTTCGCGCACGTCCGGGTCGTCCTCGATCACCAGGATCTTGCCGGTATGGCGGATCGTTGCCGTTTCCGGATTTCCAACGCCAAGCCGGCTGATCATATGCTGTGGCGGCGGCCCCGGCGCGCGCGGCACGTCTATGGAGAATACCGAACCCTTGCCAAACCAGGAGCGCACCCGAACCCGATGATCCATCAGTACCGCCAGGCGATGCACGATCGACAGGCCAAGGCCGAGGCCCCGGCTTCGTTCGCGTGCGACGTTATCAAGCTGCAGGTACTCCTCGAAAATCGCCTCAAGCTTATCGTCGGGAATTCCATCGCCGGTGTCCCAGACTTCGATCCTCAGCTTACCGGCATGCCGCCGGCATCCCAGCAGAACCTTCCCGCGTTTGGTGTATTTCAGCGCATTGGAAAGTAGATTGCGGATCATCTGCTCCAGCAGACGGGGATCGCTTTCGATCGACAGGGCACAGGGCACGGTCCGCAGGACAAGACCCTTGGCCTGGGCGTGATAAATGAATTCATCGCGCAACTGATCAACCAGGCTGTTCACCGGAAAACTGACGACCTCCGCGCGAACCGTCCCGGCTTCGATCTGATTGATATCCAGCAGCGTGTTCAGCATGCCCGACATGGCACCCAGTGTCTCGTCCAGGCGACTGACCAGCTTCCGCGCCCTGTCGCTTTCCACATGTTTCGCCAGCAGCCCGTGCACCAGGGCAAGCGTCTGCAACGGCTGGCGCAGGTCATGGCTTGCCGCCGCCAGGAACCTGGACTTCGCCGCTGTCGCCAGTTCCGCCTGGCGTTTGGCCACGCCGAGTTCATCGGCCACGCGTCTGCGATCGGTGATATCGGCAAAGGTGATGACCACCCCTTCGACGCCGTTGTCTTGAGTACGATACGGCAATATCCGCCGGATGTAGCAGGCACCGTTCTGCGTCTCGATCTCGCGCTCGATCGGCGCAAGATTACTTAAAACCGTTCTTGCATCAGTCAACAAATCGATATCCGCAGCCAACGAGTTCAGATCGGACAGCGGACGTCCAAGGTCACTGGGAATGATGTTGAAAAGCGCCTTGGTGGCTGGCGTGAAAAACCGGATATACAGGTCCCGGTCCAGGAACAGCGTCGCAACGTCGGTGCTGTAAAGCACGTTCTGCAAGTCGTTGGACGTCGTTCGCTGCCGTTCCAGCGTTTCCTGCAACTGGCTGTTCAGCGCGGTCAGTTCCTCGTTCAACGATTGCAGTTCTTCCTTGGAGGTCAGTAGTTCCTCATTGGTGGATTGGTATTCTTCCTGCACAGACAAAGCTTCTTCGTTGATCGCCTTCTGCTCTTCGCCCGAAATCTCCAGGTTGTGGATCGCAGCCTGCAACTCTGTCCGCGTCCCCTCAAGCTCCTGCTCCAGTTCGGCCACCCGTGGAACATCGCCCGCGGCGACCGGCCGGTACCGCACCGCTCCGGTCTTGGGATCGTTTACAAAGCAGACCAGCAGCAGCTCCTCTGCGTCGGTGCGAACCGGCTGCACCGCGATGCTGAACGACCCGGTTTGGCCGTCCTCGCTGATCCGCCCGCCGGCTATGACGATGCGCGCATTCTCCTGGCTCGCCTGCTGAATCGCCGACCGCAGCTTCGTACGCAACCCCTGCCGCGCCATCGCCAGCAGGTCGTGCGACGGGTGTCCAGGTACGACGCGCAGGTAACGATCGGTCGGACCCAGGGAATACAGGCACTCATGCTTGCGGTTGATCAACACCGCCGCCGGCGCATAGGTTTCCATCACCATCCGCCGGCAAAGTTCCGCCAGCGCCGCCTCACGCACGGGTGCCGAACCTTGTCCTTGTTTCGCCAGGATCCGCACCCCGTCGCCGACATTCCTGCTGAGGCCGAAATCTCCCGCCCGGCCACGGCCAATGTGGCGATATAGCCGCTCCGCTTTGGAAACGACCTCGAACCGGCCGTCACTGGCGCCGATCGTCTCCGAAGTACCGAGAAGCAGCAGTCCGCCTTTGTCCAAAGCGAAATGAAACAGTGCCACGACCTTGGCCTGCGCCTCTGGGCGAAGGTAAATCAGCAAGTTACGGCAGGATACGAAATCAAGCCGGGAGAATGGCGGGTCGGCCAGCACATCCTGTACCGTGAAGACCACCGCCGCCCGCAATTCGGGCGAGATGCGGAAGGAATGATCCTCCTTTGAAAAGAACCGGGCGATCCGCGCAGCCGAAACATCCGCGGCGATGGTTTCCGGATACAGCCCCTCCCGAGCGATCGCGACCGCATCCGGATCGACATCCGATGCGAAGACCTGCAACTTGATACCAAGCTTGGCAGCGACGATTTCCTCGCGGAACAGCATCGCCAGGGAATAGGTTTCCTCGCCCGTGCTGCATCCCGCGATCCAGATGCGGATCGGCCGGTCGGGTGCGTGGCTGCGCACCAGGTCGGGAATGACTTTCTTCGCCAGGAAGTCGAACACCTGTGGATCGCGGAAGAAGTTGGTGACGTTGATCAGCAGGTCCTTGGCCAGAAGATTAAGCTCCGCCGGGACGCGCTGCAGCATTTCGAGGTAGGAATCCACGTCGCTGGTATCGATCGAGGTCATCGCCATGCGCCGCTCTACCCGGCGCTGCAGCGTACCGGGCTTGTAAAGGGTGAAATCGTGCGGGGTCCGGCTGCGCAGAAGATCGATGATCTCCGGCAGCCGATCCCGAGGCGCATCCGCGACCGGAACCCCGCCCCGGACGTGCATGCCGCCGATGCGCCGAAGCGCGTCCGGCATAGCGGCCACCGGCAGCACAAGATCCACCGCTCCGGTCGTGATCGCATTGCGCGGCATGCCGCCGTAGCCGGCCTCCTCAGGGTCCTGGGCGATGACGAACCCGCCATTTTCCTTCACCGCCTTCAACCCCAGGCTGCCGTCGGCGCCCGTCCCGGACAAAATAACACAGGCGGCATGCGTGCCACGATCGGCGGCCAGCGAGTGCAACAGAAAATCGAACGGCATCCGTGCGCCATGCCGCACTCGGGGTTGCGACAGGTGCAGGACGCCCGCGGCAACGGACAAATAGGTCCCGGGCGGGATCACGTACAGGTGGTCGCGTTCGATCGGCATGCCGTCCGCCGCTTGCAGCACGACCATCGATGTGTGACCGGCCAGCAGGTCCACCATCAGGCTTTCATGCGTTGGATCAAGGTGCTGGACGAAAATGAACGCCATTCCATTATTGGCCGGTAACGCACTCAGAAGCTTCCTGCAGGCATCAAGCCCACCAGCCGAGGCGCCGATGCCAACGACGAGGAAGTCAGCCGATTTGTTCGGCGGGCCACGCGACAGCGGCCGTCGGTCTAACCCCGGCGCGGCCGTTTTGGCCTGATCCGGTTGGTTGTCTGGCATAATTGGTTTCTTTCGGGTGTTACCGGGCGGCGACAGGCACGAACCGAGGCTGGTGTCCTGCCCCCGAAGTTCGTCGCATTTTGCGGCGCACGCCGGGGACAAGCAGGCCACTGAAAACAAAGAGCTAGTGTCGCGAATTCTGAGGTTCGCCACTGTGGCGGACTTCAGATTCGGGACACTAGTGCCCTGCCCCCGAAGCGCGGCGCACCATGTGGCGAACGCAGGGGACCAGCAGGCCACTGTAAACCAAGGGCTGGTGTTCCGAATGTGGGATTCACCCGCTATGGCGAATGTCAGTTTCGCGACATTAGCACGCGTTCAGTGCAATGGCGATGGGCCGTTCACTGAGTAGTTTCCGAGGCTGCGCATCTCGATCGCCATCCTCTAGGGTCAATGGATTGTCAATTGCGGAATTTGCAGAACCAGCAGTGGATACCAGAGATGCTACCGAATCGAGAACAACCTAGGGATCCTCCGACCAACAGGTGGCCAAGCACAATGACAGCACTCAGCGTCCTGGTTGTTGAGGACGATGCAATGATCGGCATGCTCCTGGCGGAGATGCTGGTGGAGATGGGCTACAATGTCTGCGCCGTCGCCGCCACCGAGGAGGACGCGGTGGCCGACGCAAGCCGGTTCAAACCGGGGCTGATGATCGTGGATGAGAACTTGCGTGAGGGCAGCGGCGTGTCAGCAGTCAAACGCATCCTTCAGGACGGACCGGTTCCCTGCGTGTTCATCAGCGGTGCACCGATGCATCTGGGCAGGCCCGGCGCACACGTGCTGCAGAAGCCGTTTCTTGAGGGCGACCTGGTTCGCGCCATTCAGCACGTGGTTGGCGGCGCCGACGTGCCGGCACTACACAACCCCGCGCCTCCGCATCTGGTCCTCGGGCACTGAAGGCCCAGCCGCACCGCGTCGCCGCCAGTTACTGACAGGAAAACGGGCTGCGCCACAAAGCTGGAGCCTGTCGCGGCGAGTAACCGCCGGGCGGTCCGGGATTTTCATCCGGGGCGGAACGGTCAGCCGCGCCATACACCCCGTTCATGACTGCCGCCGTAATAGCCTCTGCCGCCCATCGGTTCGATAACGCAGGCCGATACCGCGAATAAAGCAAGGACATATTCATGGTTGCCTCCCAACCGTCGCGGCCCCGCCGGGACCGTGACGATTAACGTCCCCACCGGGACAGTGACGGTTCAGTGTATCGCAATATCGACGACCCGATTCGGCTCAGCCGATACA
>JAQGHW010000628.1 GCA_028291505.1 Rhodopila sp.
TGACAGCGATTTTGTCACGGTTAGCAATGATTTTCACGGCTCAATACGTCAATCCCGGCGATAGAGCGTTCCCCTCGCGTTTCGTCAGCTTTGCTGACCCCAACGAAACGCTGGCCGCCCAGCGTGATCATGCTCCAGAGGCTACTCGCGGAGCGGCGGCGGCGAAGGCTCCCCACGAATGGTTACGAGACGGACTATGTCTCGTACTATGTTCCCAGGGGCGACCATGCCGGATCGGACGCATCGGTGGGGGTCTCCACGGGGCGTTCGTTAAAGCCGGTGATATCGACCGAAACGAGGCGTGACGAAAATCCCCGCCCGCGGGCATCCTGGGATCGGGATTCGCGGTAGAACATCAGCACCCGGCCGTTCGGGGCGAAGGTGGGACCCTCGACCAGCCAGCCCTCGGACAGAATACGCTCCCCCGATCCATCCGGGTGCATCACGCCGATGGCGAAGTTGGAGGTATCGCCGGCGTAGCGGGTGAAGGCGATCAGGTCGCCGCGCGGCGACCACACCGGGGTGGCATATTTGCCGTTGCCGAAGCTGATACGCCTGGCGCCGCCGCCGCCGGACCCCATGACGTAGATCTGCTGGTCGCCGCCGCGGTCGGAGGCGAAGGCGATCTGCGACCCGTCCGGGCTGAAGCAGGGGCTGACGTCGATCGATCCTGAATCGGTCAGGCGGTGCGGCACGCGGCTGCCCAGGTCGACCGAGATGATGTCGGAGCCGCCGCCGTTCGACGTTGCCATCACCACGCTGCCACCGTCGGGGGAGAATCGCGGGGCGAAGGTCATGCCGGCGAAGTCGCCCAGCACGGTTTGCCGGCCGGAGGTGAGGTCGAACAGATAGACCCGCGGGCGGTTGTTGGCATAGCTCATGAAGGCGATTTCGTCGCGCGTGGGGTGGAAGCGCGGCGTGAGTACCAGCCACGACCCGTCGGTCAGCAGGCGGTTGTTCTCGCTGTCCTGGTCCATGACCGCGAGGCGCTTGGTGCGCCGGTCGCGCGGGCCGGTGGCGGAGATGTAGACGATCCTGGTGTCGAAATAGCCTTTTTCGCCGAGCAGGCGTTCGTAGATCACGTCGGCCATGATGTGGGCGATGCGGCGCCAGTTGCTTTGGGTGGTGGTGTAGGCGGTGCCCTGGATCTGGGTCTGCGGCAGGATGTCCCACAAGCGGAACTCCACCCGCACCTGGCCGCCGCCGAGGATCTGCACGGTGCCGGTCACCAGCGCCTGGGCGCCGGTGGGCTTCCAGTTCTGGAAGTTGGGTGTGGCGGCGGCGGACACATTGGCCTGGATGAACGCCGCCTGGTCGATCAGCCGGAACAGTCCGCTGCGTGCCAGGTCGGCACTGATCACGCCGGCGATGTCGTGGCCGAGCTGGGCGGAGGCGCCGTCGGGACCGTTCAGGTCCGGCAGGGCGATCGGGATCGGTTCGGTGCGGGCTCGGTTGACGTCGATCACGGCCGACGGGCCGCCGCCGGACGCGGGGCCTCCGGCTGGCGGGGGGGCTGCCGGCTGGGCAAGAACGGGTACCGCGGCGAGCAGGCCGGCGGCGCCGGTTATCAGGCCGGCGGCGCTGGTGATCAGGCCGCGGCGGCCAACGTACGGGTGCGGGATTTGGATCATGCCGCTGTCTTCCTCCTGTTGCGGTTGTCGTGCAACGCGATCCGTTGCGTCATCGCGTATTTGTGTCGGATGCGCACTGGCATGGTTCGGCGATTGCGGGTGACGGTGTGCCTTCTGCCGTCATCGCGCGGCGCGGCCGGGTCACCCACAGCACGGGCGTGCCGCGCGAGGTGGTTCGGGCATGCCGATCCATGACGGGGAGGAGACAGTCCTATCACGGGGTGAACCGGAACGTCAGCACGTTGATCCGCCCGAGGACGTTGTTCGGCAACGGCAGATTGGCGCAGCGCGGGTCCATGATCGCCCGAACCGCCCTTTCGGCGAAGGCACGGAACCGTGGGTCGCCCATGCGCGCGACATCGCCGCCGGCGACCTCGGCCTTGCGGGCCATGCCACCGGCATCCGTCGTCACGGTCAGCAGCACCCGCTGCTTGTCGATGTCCAGCGCGCCGGCATCCTTGGTCCAACACTCCCGCACATGGTCGCCGATGGCGCCACGCTGGTCGGCGCTGAGTGCCGCGGTGTCGTTCGCCAGCGGGTTGCCGCCGCCATTCGGCTGGCCGCCGGCCTGGGGATTCGGTCGCGTTTTCGGGGGTTGGGACTGGGCGAGTTGCTGCTTCAGTTTCTCCAGCGTGTTTTCAACCGAACTGCTGTTTGGCGCCGGGTTTTTCGTCACATTCGGCTGTGATGTCGTGCTGGGTGGTGCTGGCGGCGGTGGCACCGGTGGCGGCGGCAACGGCAGCGGCGGCTGCGGCGTTGGCGGCGCCGGCGGCGTGGGCGGTGTTGGCGGCGACGGCGGTGGCGGCGGAATCACATCCGGCGCGGGCGTCGGTTCGGGCGGCGGCGTCGGCACCGGTGGCGTGGGGGCGGGCGGTGTCGGTTCCACATGCGGCTG
>JAQGHW010000399.1 GCA_028291505.1 Rhodopila sp.
GCTTTTGGGCGCGGGGGCGGGTGCCGCGATCGGCGGAATAGCCGGTGGCGGCAGCGGTGCCGTGGTGGGCGGTCTTGCCGGCGGAGCGCTCGGCGCCGTTGGCGGTGCGGCGACCACTCCGGAACGCCCGGCGCCCCGCTACGAGCAGCCCAACTATCCGCCTCCGCCGCCGCGTTACAACCCCTATTGATCGGCGAACACGCCGACGGGGGCCCCCGCGGCGGGCGCCTTGGCTCGGAACAGGCCGCCGAGTGTCGGGAATTTGGCCAATACCTCGGCTGATTTCCCCTCGCGCAGGGTGGTCACGTAAAGCGCGTCGTCCGCGAAACACGGCATCGTCGGACCAGGCACCGGGAATGGCCATTTGCGCAGCAGTTCGCCGGCTGGACTGAAGCAGTTGAGGCATCCAGCCGACGGACCCGCGGACCAGTAATTGCCGGCCGCGTCAGTGGCCGCGCCATCGGGACGCCCATCCTCATTCGTCAGCGTCGCCAGGATACGGTGGGCGGTGCGGCCGCCGGTAGCCGGATCGAAATCCCATGCCTCGATGATACCCGCGGTCGAATCGGAGTGATACATGACGCGCCCATCGGGCGACCACGCCAGACCATTCGACACGGCGTAACCGTCTTCCTGTTTGCTGATCCGCCCGTCCGGGGTCACCCGATACAGCGCGGCGATCTTCTGGCGGGGTGAATTCTCATCCATGCTGCCGACCCAGAACGCGCCATCCGGCCCGACCTTGCCGTCGTTCAGCCGGTTGGTCGGCGGCTCGGCGATTTTCGGCGTCAGGTCGGTCAAGGCGCCCGATTTCGGGTCGAACAGCACGACGTGGTGACGCTGCGCGACGACCAGGCGACCGGAGCGGCACAGACCGAAACTGCCGACGACGTCGGGAAAATCCCATGATTCCCGGGCGCCCGTATCCACCGACAGCGCGTTGATCCGCTTGCCCTTGATATCGCAGAACATCAGCCGCCGCCCAGCCGCATCCCACACCGGCGATTCCGCCACGCTGCAGCGTGAATCCCATACCAGTTCGAAGTCGCTCATATGCCTGCCCCCACATTCAATCTGACGAACCGGCCCGCCCCTGGCTAGTAGGCTTGCCCTACCTGGGCCAACCCACAAGAATGTTCACAGCAAAAGTTGGGGAGAACGGCATGACGCGACTGACAGGGAAGATCGCCTGGGTAACCGGCGCCGGCACGGGCATCGGGGAAGCCGCGGCCCTCGCGCTGGCGGAGGAAGGTGCCACGGTCATCCTTACCGGCCGGCGGACCGCACCGCTGGAGGACGTCGCCCGCCGGATCAACCAGACCGGCAAAGCCCATGTGCAGCCGGCTGACCTGACCGATTCGGCACAGGTGCAGAAGGTCGGCGAGTCTATTCGTGCCACCTTCAACCGCCTGGACATCCTGGTGAACAACGCCGGTATCAACATCGTCGAACGGCACTGGGACAAGCTGACCCCGCAGAGCATCGACACCATGCTGCAAGGCAACCTGAGCGGCGCACTTTACTGCGTCACCGTGGCGCTGCCCTTCATGCGCGCCCAGCAGGACGGCCTGCTGATCCACACCGCCTCCATGGCCGGCCGGTTCATCGGTGGTGTCGCCGGGCCGATCTACACCGTCGCCAAGCACGGCATCGTGGCGATGAGCCACGGCCTGAACATGCAGGAATGTGTGAACGGGATACGCTCCACCGTGTTCCTGCCGGGCGAGGTCGCGACCCCGATCCTCGATGCCCGCCCCAACCCCGTGGGTCCCGAGGTACGAGCGCGGATGGTGCAGCCGGCCGATTGCGGCGACCTCATCCGCTATATCGCCTGCCTGCCCCGGCATGTCGTGATGAACGAGGTCCATCTCGCGCCGACCTGGAACCGCGGCTATGTCGCCGCGCTGCAACGCCAGCTTTGATCCGTCGCGGCGGCTTGCGGGATGCCCCGGCGGGTCGGCATGGTGCGTCTCCGGTTGTGCGATGCGGGAGACATATGGACGAGATTCCGGGCGACGAAATTTTCGGCGATCAGGCGGAACTGGCGGAACGCTTGCTGGCCGCGCTCGGAAGCGATGGCGATGACGGGTCGCATGACAGGTCCCACCTGCTGCGCGTCTGGCGCAATGCGACCGCCATCGCCGAGCAGGAGCCGGCGTGCGACCGGGCGGTGTTGACGGCGGCGGTCATCCTGCACGACTGCGTGGCGGTGGAAAAGAATTCGCCACAACGATCCCAGGCCTCGCGGCTGGCCTCGGTCCATGCCCGCGGGATCCTGGCCGGGTTCGGCTGGGACGGGTCACGGATCGATGCGGCGGCGCACGCGATCGAGGCCCACAGCTTCTCCGCCGGCGTTGCACCGGAGACGGTGGAAGCGCGCATCGTGCAGGACGCCGACCGGCTGGACGCCATCGGCGCGATCGGCGTTGCCCGCTGCTTCTACGTAGCGGGGCGGATGGGATCCAGCCTGTATGACCCCGCCGACCCGACAGCGGCGAACCGGGACCTGGATGACCGGACCTTCGCGTTAGACCATTTTGGTGCCAAACTGTTCAAGGTCGCGGCAAACTTTCAGACCAAAGCCGGCCAGGCGCTGGCCGACTCGCGGACCCGGATGATGCGCGGCTTCGTGCAGGCGCTACTGGACGAAGTCGGGGGGCTGGACGAACTCGGAGGCGGAAACGAATGATACGGACAGCGATCGTCGGACTTGGCCGGTGGGGCCAGAACCTCGTCGACAGCGTACGTGGCAGCGGTGCGATCCGCTTTACCACCGCGCATACCCGCACCCAGGCGACCGCCGCCGGATTTTGTGCGGAATCGGGCCTGCGCTGGGTCGGTTCGCTCGACGCGGTCCTGGACGACGCGAACGTCGATGCCATCGTCTTCGCGACACCACATACCCAGCATTCGGAGCAGGTGATCCGCGCCGCCCGCGCCGGCAAGCACGTCTTCATCGAGAAGCCTTTCAGCCTGTCGGTCACGGATGCCCGACGCGCGAAGCAGGCCGCGGACACGGCCGGCATCGTGCTGGCGGTCGGGTTCAATCGCCGCTTCCATCCCTCGATGAGCCTGCTGCGACAGGCGGTGACCAGCGGACGCCTCGGCACCCTGGTAACGATCAGCGCGGAGCAGACCGCGTTGCATGGCATCTCCATGACCGAGGACGCCTGGCGGGCGCGTCCGGATGAGGCGCCGGCCGGTGCGATGACCGCGATCGGTGTGCACCTGGTCGACGGCATGATCGACCTGTTCGGCCCGATCCGGCAGGTCTACGCCGAGGTTGCCAGACGCGCCGCCCCGCTCGCCGACGACACCACCGACGTCCTGCTGCGCTTCGGAAATGGCGCATCCGGCCACATTTTCTGCTCGACCGCCGCGGCGCCACATTACCGCATGGCGGTGTACGGCACAGAAGGCTTTGCCGAGGTGTTGGGGCACCAGATGACGACGTTCCGCCTGGTCCCGGCGGCCGGCGTGCATGGCGCGGCCGAACCGGAGGTGACCGAGACCACCGGCTTCAACATGCTGAACGCGGAACTGGAAGCTTTCGCCGCCAGCATCGCCGCCGGCCGGCCATTCCCGACGCCGCTGGACGAGATCATGCACGGCGTGGCGGTGTTCGAAGCCGTGGCGGCTTCCGCTTCAGCGGGAAAGCCGATGATGGTCGCCTGATCCGATCTGCATTGCGTTCTCGCATCGGCTGGCAACCCTGTGTTATGGGGCGGCTTCCAGTCAATGCCTTCCTCACGGATATCCATGTCAGTGCAGAACCGATGGCTTCCTCTGGCGCGCGTTCAATCGCTGTGTGCGGTCCTGGGGCTGTGTGAGGTCCTGGGGCTGTGTGCGGTCCTGGCAGGCAGCGTTGCCGCGGGTTCGGCACTGGCCCAACCCGGACCGCGAGCCGATCCGTCGCCGCTGGCACCCGGCGATCTGAAGCGGCCGATCTTTGACACCCAAACGCCGGTCTACGACACGGCTGCCAAGCAGGCCAGGAGCGCAAGCACCGTCGTCGCGGAAGTCGACGGCCGAGCCGTTACGCTGGGTGACGTTGGCGATGCGATACGCGCGTTGCCGTCCAATGTGGCCAACCTGCCGTTTGCAGATCTGTATCCGGACATCGTCACTCAGCTCATCCGCCAGCAGGCGTTGGTGATCCGCGCCCAGCGTCAGGCGCTGGATGAGGACCCCGCCGTGCGACGCAAGATGAAGGCTGCGTCGGATCAGGTTCTGGCGAACGAGATGCTCACGCGGGAGGCGTCAGGCTCGATCACCGAGGCGACGCTGCTGGAGCGCTACAATAATGAGATCGACGGCAAGCCCGGCCCCGATGAAGTGCATGTGCGCGTAATCATGGTACCGACTGAGCAAGAAGCGATCGGCATCATCGGTCAGCTGCGCGGGGGAGCGGATTTCGCTGCGATTGCCAAACGATCGAGCAAGGACGCGACGGCGCCGGTGGGTGGAGATGCGGGGTTTGTGCCCCTCGACCGGCTGACTCGCGAAGTGGGTGCGGTGGTGTTCTCGATGCAGCCAGGTCAGTTCACCCCGTTTCCCGTGCGCAGCGCAGGGTCGTGGTTTGTATTGAAGGTGGACGAGCGCCGCCATCAGCCGAACGTCGCGTTCAGCGCCATGCGCGAAGAACTGCGTCAGGCAATGTTGCGCGAGAAGGCTCCGGCGGTGATCGCGGCGGCCGTGGCGGATGTCACTGTTCGAGCCTACGACATAAACGGCAAGGAAGCTGACGCGTCCTCGGCCGGCGGCGGCGCTCGGGCAGTACGATAGGATGTAACGAAATTGGACGAAATATCAATTAGTTCCAGCCGTCGATCTCGTTTTGGCTTTACAGCGATCGGTGGTTCTGATATCCCCTGGTTCGCCGCAGGATACGCGAGCGCCGGTCTGCGCGGGGTTGAGGGAATTGTATGAAAGACGTCGCGAAATTCGTTGGCTCCGGATTTGCGCTGCTCGCGATGCTGGGCGTGACGGGACAAGCGCGAGCCCAAACTGTCATTCTTTCTCCGAGCTCACCTGCCAACCCTTTATCGTACAGCACAAACGCGACTGTAGGCACAACGTATCAGTTTGGCGACACGACGTTCGCGTTTACCAATTGCGTGTCCTGCGGTAGCCTGGAACTGCTCGCACTGGTGAACGGCCGCGGTGGCACCGAGATCGAAATCGCGGAAGCCCCTACTGCCGGTTCGTCGATATTCACCACCAGTACAGTCGGCGCGAACTTGTCGCTGAGTTTCACCGTGACTGTTGGCACGACGACTGGTAGCTCCGGAATTTCATCTGTTCAGAACATCCTGGACGGCTCAGCCACGAATCCGGCCAACAATTCCCAGGTTACATCCCTGCTGGGATCGTTCACCTCCGTCGCCGGACAATCCGCGTCTTCAGTAACGTCGAACCTGACCACACCCACGACTGCGGTGACTTTCAACAACACGACCAGTTCATTCAGCTTTACGGACGTCCTTACCAACTCCGGCCCGACCGCGGCAAATCCAGATACACTTCAGCTGACCAACATACGGTTGTTTTTGAATCCGGCGCCAGAACCTGCCTCGATAGCGCTGTTCGCAACCGGTCTCACGGGCTTGACAGCCGCACGCCGCCGATTTCTTCGTCGCGGCAAGCGGTAGTACTCCGGCGAACTTCGCGGCCGACGTCGATTCAATCGATGGTGGACGTCAGTTAGCCCGCTACCGGGCGATCTCCACGGTCCCATTTTTCGCGACATTGCCCGGTCCAGGCTCCGAACTTCCACTATAGGATTGCCGCAGATGGGTGACCGCGCGACTCCGCTCCGTGCCACTTGCGGCCCCGTTTCCGCACGCCGCATGGGACTGGCCAGCTGCCTTGCCACCCTGCTCTTCGCCGGCGGATCGGCATGCTTCGCCCAAACAGGGGCCGCTGCCGCGCCTCCGCCGCCCACGACCCCCGCGACGCAGGTGTCGACCCCCGGCAGCCTGGCGGAACTGGCCGCCCAGTTTGAAAAGTCCCCCGACACGGTCGTCGCGGATGTGGGTGGAACTCCCCTCACCCTGGGCATGGTGGCGGATCGCCTTCACGAGTTCCCGGAAAAATTCGCCGTGCTACCCACGCCGCTGATCTACCACGCCGCTCTGGACGACCTGATTCAGCAGCGCTCCCTCGCCGTGAAGGCGAGGGAGCTTGGGCTCGACAAAACCGCGGAAACGCAACGGAGAAGTGGCGAGGCAACCGACCGCGCACTCGGTCAGGCGCTGATGCAGCGGATTATCCCGGAACTGGTCACCGACAAGGCGATCGAGGACCGCTACAACGCAACGATCGCGGGCAAGCCCGGGGCGGAGGAGGTTCGGTTCCGCGTCATCGCGACCGCCACCGAGGCAGACGCGATCATTGTGCTGGAAGTCCTGAGTAAAGGTACCGGTTTCGACGCCCTCGCCCAGAAAGTCAGCAAGGACCCCTCCGGATTCAATGGGGGGGAGATAGGTTACGCTCGCCGAGACAGCCTGACGCCTGAGATCGGCGCGGTCGTCTTCGCCCTGGTGCCCGGCCAGACCACCGCCTTCCCGGTGCGGAGCAATGGCCTGTGGTTTGTCCTGCAGGTGGAGGCCCGGCGGCAGCAGGGAACGCCGAGCCTGGCGGAGTCGAAGGCGACGTTGACGGCCGATCTGACCCGCGATGCATCGGCGGAGATTCTTCGGAAGACACGGGCTGCCGTCGTCGTCAACGACTACGGCCCGAGCGGCATGCGCGGGCATGCTGAGACCACGGTTCCAAAATCCCATTGAATTCTGGTGGAGGCGAACAGGGTCCCGATAGCTGGAACGTATTAAAATTTAGATGTGTTGTACTAATAATAAGAATACTTAAGATAATATTTACACCCCGTCTAACTCCTGATATCTTGCAGAACACAGACGATGACACCCAGGTAACGGCTCCTCGCCGTAGCCCAGCAGGATACGGAGACTTGGATGAGTTCGGTTCTAAAATGGGTCGTGGCCACGGCGGGCCTGGCGCTGGTCGCCGCGGTTCCCGTGCAGGCCCAGACGGCCGGTGGGTACCTGCTTACGGACACAAGTCCCATAACGATTCAGGGATGGACGATTACCCTCAGTAAGTGCAGCGCATCCGGCACGACGACTTGTGCTGGTTCAGAGGTGATCCCGACTGTCGCGAATACATCGCTTGGCATTACACTATCGATGGTATTCCAGAATGTTAGCCCGAGCGACCCACTCCTGAGCAATCTCAGTGTCGCGACTGGAAGCGATCTATCCTTCGCTAACGGCATCACGGTCCAGGCGCCGACCGGTCTGAAGATTTACGAGTCGCAAATCGATATCCGAGGTACCGACGCAACCCAGCCAACCCGCGTGACGGCGACCGAAGTCGTTGTCGACGCTGGCATCATCGAAAAAGGTCTGCAGACCGACCTGTCCAAGTCGCCAACGTTGCAGTCACAAATATTCACCACCCCGAACAATTCGGTCACGGGCAATACCGACTTTAGAGCAGGTTCTTCTGTCTTTACAGACCCAGCTACCATGAACACGGCCACATTGAAGTTCGTTGCGGCACCCGAGCCTGTTTCGGCCAGCCTGCTCGCGGTCGGCATCGCGGGGCTTGGCTTCGTTCGCCGGAAGTTTCGTCGCGTTTCCTAATTCGCATTGTTCTTTCTAATTCACGAATAAGCCTCTACGGGGATGATAAGTCATGTCTGCACTGACGCTCAATCCGCTTACCTATGACGGGTTGTCTTTTACCAACATCGGCGTGACTGAGACCGACATCGGCATCGTTGCACCGTTCACCTTGTATCCTGGACAATTTCAGGGCGTCGGCACGCCAACCGGAGCGGGACTGTCCTGGGGAGCGGTCAATGCGGGCGCCTACTACGCCGGCTCCTCCGAGGTTTTGAACTTCAATTATACTGTTAGCAGCACGTCTTCCTCGACGCTGATAGACAGCATAGGTCAGATCTATGTCACTGATTCGTTCTCCGGCCCGGGGATCGCACTCACCGCGGTCGAGAACGTCTATGATACGGCCGGGGATCTAATCGGGACCGAGACATTCATCGGTGGCGTGGCAAACCCCGCCGTCGTGATGCTCACCCAGGCGGAACAAACGGTCAGTGTGACGATCACCTTGACAATGGCGATCGATGCGACCGGAACCAGTGCCTCCGGAGTGTCGATCAGCACGATCCAACAGACCTTCGGCACCATCGCGGCGCCGCCACGGACTGCGTCTATCGGCGACATCGCGTTCGCGGACCAGAACGCCACCGGACTGGAGAGTGGCTTCGATGCCGGCCCGGGCGTCGCGGGTGTGACGGTTGAGTTGCTGAACAGCACTGGCACCAGCGTTCTGGCGACGACGACAACGGATTCCAACGGTCTCTACAATTTCAGCGGGCTGGCGGCCGGTGTTTACGAAGTCGAATTCATTGCTCCCACCGGGTACGGCTACTCGCCGGAGGGCGTCGGATCCAACGCCGCGATCAACAGCAGCGCCAACGTGGTAACCGGCATCACCGCACCGATCACCTTGACCGCTGGTGAGGCCGACCACAACGTCGAAGTCGGCCTCGTCCCGGTTGGCACCGCGTCGATCGGCAATACCGTTTGGCTGGATGCGAACCGTGACGGTCTCTACGACAATGGCGAGCAAGGCGTCGCCGGCGTTACCGTCGATCTGCTGAGCGGGACCGGTTCGATCATCGCGACCACCACGACCGATTCGTCGGGCACCTACCAGTTCACGAACCTGGACGCCGGCACCTACGAGGTGACGTTCCAGGCGCCGGCGGGCGACAACTTCACGACGCAGAATGTAAGTCCCGGCACCACTGGCGATTTGAACAGCGTCGCGAACAGCGCTGGCCTGACCGCGCCGATCACGCTCACCACCGGTGAGGTCGACAATAACGTCAACGCCGGCCTGGAAACGCCACCCGCGGCGCTGGGCGACTACGTTTGGCTCGACGCCAATCGCAACGGGTTGCAGGATACCGGTGAAACCGGCGTCGCGGGCGTTACGGTCGAACTACTGAACGCCGCCGGCACCTCGATCCTGGCAACAACGACCACCAACGCCAGCGGCGCCTATGCCTTCACCAACCTGAACGCCGGAACCTACGAGCTCGAGTTCGTCGCACCCACCGGTGACGT
>JAQGHW010000630.1 GCA_028291505.1 Rhodopila sp.
GAGCCGCATGCCGGAATGGGATTCCGTCCCGACAGGTTCAGCGGCTTCGGTCACGCAGGCGTCGCGCGATCCTCTCCCTTTACGGGACAGCACTTTACGGGACAGCACTTTACGGACCAGCACTTTACGGGACGGATCAGCGGCGGCGTTCCCGCGGGCGGATTCCATGGTGGCGCGGGCGGCTTCCATGGTGGCGCGGGCGGCGGGCACAGGTAAGGGAACTCGCGACGACGAGACTACGTTCGACGACGAGAGTACGTTCTAATACCAGCGGCGACAATCATTGCTTGATATTCGGCGATATCCAGGAAGCTTCTTCGGGGTTCCTAACGGCATTGTCACGGTAACCAGCTCTGGCAGTCTGCCTGGAGGCGGCCGAGACTGGCGGCATGAAAACGCCACCCGACCCGCACTACCGCCACCGATGGGATCGTCGAGACTGGATTCTTCCAGCAACTCTATGGTCTTTGAGGACTTTTGGTCATTCAAGATCGCAAGCTCCAGCATCAACTGTCCGCGCTGGGTTGAGAATTGATCTTCACGGCGTTGAGTGGTGAGAATCAGAAGCGCCACATAAAGCGCGCCCGTCGTGATGGCACCCTGAAGCCAGACAAATGGAGGTGGGTCGATGACCAAAAAAAGCGTGGCAGCCCGGCTGCAACAGGCGAGGGACTACTTCCACACAGATTGAGGAAGAGCCTAAAATAATGTGCGCCTATGTGCCGAAGCCACCTCCGCTTGGGGTCAACACCCGTACCAGATCGCCTTGGCGCAGCGGCAGGTCGACGGCTGCTGCAGGCAGTTTCCGCGCCTCCGCCGTCCCCGGATTGAGCAGGAACGCCCCGCATAGCCCTTCACCGCCGCCCTTGAACCCTTGTGCCGGACGCAACTGGCGTGCCGAGGAAAGGCTCACGCTGATGTCGTCGCCCAAAATCCGATAGTCGCGCTCCACGCCGCTGCCACCCCGCATATGGCCCGCGCCGCCCGAGCCCGCCCGCAGGGCGTAGCGCTCGACACGCAGTGGATAGGCATTCTCCAATGCCTCGATCGGCAGATTGGCGGCCCCCGATGCATGCACGCGCACGGCGTCCAGTCCGGGCTGCCGGGTTCGGGCGCCAGCCCCGCCGGCGATCGTTTCGTAGTCAACGAAATAGGTGTCACGCTTCGGATCGGGCCCGGCGAAGATCACCAGGTGATGTGGCCCGCTGTCAGCCATGGCTGAGTCCGGGACAGCTTGCGACAGGGCGGCAACGATCAGGTCGCCCAGCACACCGCAGGTGATCGCGCGCGTCCCCACCGCGGCCGGCGGCAGGGGATCGGTCAAGGTGCCCGGCCGGGTAATCATCTCGATGCCGTCGAAATAGCCGGAATTCGACGGGACATCGGCGTCCAGCATGGATTTGGCGATCGCATATACCGTGGCCAGCACCGCCTTGCGCGGCACGTTGCGGCTGCTGCCCAAAAGCTGCGCGGCACTGGCGGAGAAGTCGAATAGCAAGCGCCCGGCCGTGACGGACAGGCGGACGTGCAACCGCGCCTCCGGGTCCGCGCCGGCGGCCTCCAGCCATTCCTCGGCCTCGTACACCCCATCGGGCAAGGCCTGGACCGATGCCGCGAAGCGGCGGCCGGTCGCCTGCAGGAAATTGGCGATGCAGCCGTCCACGATGGCAGCACCGTACCGGGTGAACAAGGCACCCACCCGTTCCACGCCAACCCGACAAGCGGCGAATTGCGCCTGCAGATCACCCAGGCGCTCATCCGGCGTGCGGCTGTTGAGGCGGACGATGTCGACGATATCCTCCACAATCATCCCGGCGCGCGCGACTTGCACCATCGGCAGACGGACGCCCTCCTGGAAGATGCTCGTGCACAGCGTCGATTCCGAGCCGGAGACCATGCCGCCGACATCGGCGTGGTGGGCGATGTTGGCGACGAAGGCGACCAGGCGGCCCTCGGCAAAGACCGGCGCGATGATGTTGATGTCCGGCAGATGCGTGCCGCCGCCGCTATACGGATCATTGGCCAGGAACATGTCGCCTGGCTGGATCCGCTCGGACGGGTATTTGGCGCGCAAGGCTTCCGCGGCGCCGATCATCGAACCGAGATGCAGCGGCACCCGGTTGGCCTGGGCGATCACGTTGCCCGCCTCGTCGAAGATGGCGGAGGAACAGTCCCACCGCTCCTTGATGTTGGGAGAGAAGGCGAGGCTGACCAGCGTGGCGCCCATCTCCTCCGAGGCGAGCGTCAAGGACCGGGCGACGACCTCGGTGAGAATCGGATCGGCTTGCATCATGCGTCCTCTCGGGTCAGCAGCAGGTTGGCCATGGCGTCGATCGTGACGATCCAACCCGGGGGCACAACGGTTGTCGTGTCCATCTGCTCGATGATGGCCGGGCCCAGGAGGCGGTCGATGCGGCTGAGGGCGTCGCGCTGGTAGATGGGCGTGTCGACGAAGCCCGTTGTGGCGAACCAGACCGGTCGCCAGGTCGGCTCCGCTTGGGTCAAGGCAGGCGGGGCTTCTGGCGGCGGAGCAGGGCGGTCGGCACGGGCGGTCAGCCGGGCGGTGACGATTTCCACTGGCCGGTCGGGCATCGCATAACCGAAGCGGCGCTGGTGTTCGGCGTGGAAAGCAGCGGTTACCGACCCCAGCATGTCATCTGTGCCGAATAGCGCGATGCGCAGCTCCGAGCTCTGGCCGCGATACCGCAGTTCCAGCACCCGATCACAGATCAGCAGGGCAGGATCGAGCCGCTCGTCGGCCGCCCAGGCCTGCGCCCGCGTATCGAGGGCGGACAGCGCCTTGGCCACGGCGTCCCAGCCGGCCGGCGTGGCCTCGGTCAGGCAGGTGAGGCCGAAATCGGCTCGCAAATCGGCCGCCAGCAAACCGATGGCCGACATCAGCCCCGGATGCGGCGGAACGAGCACCTGGCGCATCTCCATCGCTTCGGCCACTTCCGCGGCATGCAGCGGCCCGCCGCCGCCGAAGGCGAACAGGGCGCAATCCCGGGGGTCTTCGCCTCGCTCAACGGAGATCACCCGCACGGCGCCGGTGATCCCGACTGTGGAGATCTGCAAGATACCGGACGCGGCCTGCAGCACATCCAAGCCGAGCGGGGTGCCGATCTCACGGGCGATTACCTCGGACGCCGCGGCGGCGTCGATCGGCATCCGGCCATTGAGCAGGGCGACGGGGTTGAGCCGGCCGAGCACCACGCTGGCGTCCGTCACCGTTGGGCGTCGGCCCCCGCGGCCGTAACAGGCCGGGCCGGGGCTCGCGCCGGCGCTCTCCGGGCCCACCTTCGGCAGGCCCCCGGCATCGACCCAGGCGAGACTGCCGCCGCCGGCGCCGATCGTGTGCAGATCGAGGCTGGCGGTGCGCACGGGCAGACCGCCCATGTCGCGCTGCGTGGCGCTGGCCGGCTTGCCGCCGCGGACCAGGCACACATCCGTGCTGGTGCCGCCGATATCGATTGTGATGAAATCGTCGATGCCGCACGCCTGGGCGACGTTCAGTGCGCCGACCACGCCGCCGGCCGGGCCGGAGAAGAACGTGTTGATCGGCAGCCGGCGCAGCGTCGTGGGCGAGACCAGCCCGCCATTGGACTGGATGACGTAAGGCGGGGCGGGGACGCCGCGTTCCGCAACACCGTCGCTGAACTGTTCCAGATACCGGTCCATGACCGGCAGCAAGGCGGCATTCACCGTGGTGGTGGCGAAGCGCTCGTATTCGCGGAATTCCGGGCTGACGTCGCTGGACAGACAGACCAGCGCGCTGGGATGGCGGCGGCGCAGGATCTCCAACGCCCGGCGTTCGTGTGCCGGGTCGCGGTAGGCGTGCAGGAAGCAAATGGCAAAGGCGTCGAACCCATCCGACACCGCGAGGGCCGCATCGAGGGCAGCCTCGTCGAGCGGCGTCACCTCGGCGCCGGTTTCGTCCAGGCGCTCGGTGACCGCGATCCGGTGCTCCGGCGCGACCGGCGGCCGCGGCTTGCCGATATCGAGGTTGTAGAGATGCGGGCGGCGTTGCCGGGCAAGTTCCAGGATGTCGGTGAACCCGGCCGTGGTCAGCATGGCGATGCGGCCGGTCTTGCCCTCCAGCACGGCATTGGTGGCCAGGGTTGTGCCCAAGCCGACAAACCCGACGCGGGCGCCGGGGGCCCCGGCATCAGCGAGGATCTCGTCCAGGCCGCGCAGGATGGCCTCCGCCGGGTCCTTGGGATTGGAGGGCACTTTGCGGAAGTGGTAGCGGCCCGTCGACCGGTCGACCAGGACGACGTCGGTGAAGGTGCCGCCGGTGTCGATGCCGACCCAGCATTCTGCCGGTGCGCTCATGCCGAACGTCCGGCTTCGGTCGCCAGCATGGCCGTCATGTCCCGCGCGGTGGCTAGAAGGTGGTCGCGCATCATCGAGGCGGCGAGGATGACGTCGCCCGTCGCGATGGCTTGGTACAGGGCGCGGTGGTCATTCAGCACCGGCTGCAGGCTGCGTCGGTAATCCTCCCGCCGAGCCGCGTTCGCCGTCGCATGCTGCAGGACCTGGCGGCGCGCCATGCGGACGGACCGACCCGTCTGCTCCACCAGGCGGCGCAGATGCCGATTGCGGATGGCATCCAGCATGATGGAATGGAATTCGCTGTTGAGCCGCTGCAATCCATCGAAATCGCCGCGTTCGAGCGCCTGTTCGGCCGCGGCGATGTTGGCCGCGAGGGCAGACCGCAAGCCGGGACTGCGGTCCGCCGCGGCCTCTTCCGCGACGAGCGCTTCCAGCGCGGCCCGGCAGCGATACAGACCGATGACCTCATCCGGCGTGAAGGTATGCACGCGGAACCCGACGGATTCGAGCGGGTCGACGACACCCTCTTGCACCAGCTTGCGGAACGCCTCGCGCACCGGGGTGCGGCTGATGCCCAGGCGGGCGGCCCAATCGCCGTCCTTGAGGCGGGTGCCGGCGGGAAGCTCGCCGGCCATGAGAGCGGCCCAGATATGGTCATAGACCTGGACGTAAAGCGGGTCACCATGGCCGATGGGTTGAGCGGTGGCACGGGGTTCGACGACAGCAGGTATTGACACGGGAATGAATCCGAATTCTGTATCCAGGATGCGAATAATCCATCCCGCTCCCGAACGCAATCCCATTGGCCGCCCCGCCACCCTGTCCGCGGCAGAGGCCGACATCCTGATCAGGGCCGAGTTCGCCGACCTGCACGGGCCCTATCTGGATGTCGCGGCGCGGTCGCCGCTGCCGCTTTCGGCAGAGTGGGCGGCGCAGCGCATCCTGCGCGCGCGGGTGCAGGGCACCGTCGTGAAGAACGAGTGGTTGAGCTTGGTGGACACCGTCCGGGCGCAGGCCGCCACCCTCATCGGCGTACAGCCGGAAGAGGTTGCGTTCACCAAGAACGCCTCGGAGGGGCTCAACATCGTCGGCGCCGGGTTGCGGCTTGGGCCGGGCGATCGGATCCTGGTGGCGCCCGCCGGTATGAGGTCGGCAACTACAATTATATCGCCCTGGCCGCCTTGCAGGCTTCGCTCGATCCGCTGCTCCGGATCGGTCCCGCGGAGGTCGAACGCCGCGCGGTCGGCGCGTCCGTCCGGCTGCGCGATGCGCTGGAGGGCTTGGGAATCCCGATGCTGGACGTCCCGGCGGCGCACCGGTCGCATATCCTGGCGATTGCCGAACAGCAGGGCGGCGGGCACGACCACAGCGAGGTCGATTGGATCAACGGGCTCAGCGCGGCGCTGAAGCAGGACGGCGTGGTGCATTCGGTCCGGCGCGGCGCCTTGCGGCTGTCAGCCCATGTCCACGTGTTGCCGGATGTGGTGAATCGGGTGATCGCCAGCGTCGAGACCTGGCAGAGGGCGTGTTGGTGAGCACCAACCAGGCCGCGCCTCGCCACCGCATGCTGATCTATGTGCTTTACTGTCAGCATTCCCAGAGGCTCAGGATCTTTGTAAGCCTATCCGTATCGTGCCACTTCCACCTTTCCGCGCAACCCCATAAGCTCAACTGATGCTCTAAA
>JAQGHW010000658.1 GCA_028291505.1 Rhodopila sp.
GGAATCCGATGCCCCCACCAAAGCTGGCGTGAGATGCACCACGGCTGGATATCCCGCATCCAGGCAAAGAACGTGTTTTCCCACTGCTTCGGCACGAACACGGTCTTGCCGGTTTCCACCGCCTCGATCGCCGGTTTCGCCAACACCCCGGCATTGCAATACCATTGCGTAGTGAGCAGCGGCTCGATCGGCACACCGCCGCGATCGCCGTGCGGCACCTGATTGGTGTGCGGCTCGATCTTGTCCAGCAGCTCCAGCCGTTCCAGTTCAGCCACGATCGCGCTGCGGGCGGCGAACCGAGACTGCCCCGCCAGGGTCCGCACGAACCCCGGATCGGCCACCCCTGGCACCAAGGCTAACACATCCTCGATTTCCTCCAGAGTCACCATCGCCTGCCGGTCCAGCACCGACGGCATCGGCAATCCGTGCCGCCGCCCGACTTCGAAGTCGTTGAAGTCATGCGCCGGCGTGATCTTCACCGCCCCGGTGCCTTTCTCCGGATCCGCGTATGGATCCCCGACGATCGGGATCGAACGCCCAACCAGCGGCAACACAGCCCGCTTGCCGATGAGTCCGGAAAGCACCGGATGATCGGGATGCACCGCCACCGCGGTATCGCCCAGCATCGTCTCCGGCCGGGTCGTGGCGACGATAATGAATTGGCCCGGCTCGCCCTCGATCGGATACCGGATATACCACAATGAGCCCTTGATCTCCCGGTTCTCGACTTCCAGGTCCGAAATCGCCGTTTGAAGCTTCGGGTCCCAATTCACCAACCGCCGGTCGCGATAGATCAATCCTTCCGAATACAACCGGACAAACGTCTCCTTCACCGCGGCCGACAACCCGTCATCCATGGTGAAGCGTTCGCGCGGCCAATCCAGCGAGGCACCCAGCCGCCGCAACTGGCGCGTGATCGTGCCGCCGGATTCCGCCTTCCACTGCCAGACCCGGTCCACGAACGCCTCGCGCCCCATCGCCCGGCGGTCCTTGCCCTCCGCCGCCAGCAGCCGTTCAACCACCATCTGCGTGGCAATGCCCGCGTGATCGGTACCCGGCTGCCACAACACGTCGCGACCCTGCATGCGCCGCCAACGAACCAGCGTGTCCTGCACGGTGAACGTCAACGCGTGCCCCATATGCAGGCTGCCCGTGACGTTCGGGGGCGGGATCATGATCGTGAACGGCTGCGCGTTGGACCCGGGATCAGCGGCGAAACCGCCTGCTGCCTCCCAGCCTGCGTATAAGCGGGGTTCGATTTCGCCCGGAGCGAATCGGCTATCCAGTGTCATCATGATCTCCCGCGACCCGGCGCGTCGGCCGCCTGAGTAACGCGTCAGCGATTGGTTGAAGCGGCGCCGCCTTATCTGGAGCCATCTCTATCAGCGGCCCGCCTCTATCAGGGAACAAAGCGCCCGACGACCCTCTCGATTTCGGCGCGCACCAGACGTTCCACCATCGGGGGCAGGTGCATGTCCAGCCATCCCTTCAGCATCGGACGCAGTTCGGCGCGCACCATATCCTCCAGCGTCGGTCCACCCGCATAAACCTGCGTGGCGCGCCCGGCCGCCAACGTCCGCACCAACGTTCCAACCGAGGATGCCGCGGCCGCCGCCGCTTCGGGCCCGAGCAGATCCGGTGTCAGTTCCGGTTGCTCCATCGGACCGGACGGTAGGATGACTGGCCTCTCCTCCGCTTCCTGACGCGGCGGTTGGAGGTCCGGTGCCGATCTCGGCGGGGGGTGGAAGTCATCGTCGTCGATGACCGCGGGTTCTTGGAACGATACAGGTTCGGCACCCTCGGCCTCGATGACATCCGACGGACTTTCGGCCGCGGCCACGATCATGGTGTCGTCCAGGATCAGGACATCGTCTTCCTCGGCCGCCGGCTCCTCGGCCGCGGGCGTCGGGGGGACATCGTCATCGTTCAGGATACGCCGGATGGAGGCGAGGATCTCCTCCATCGACGGATCGGCACCGTCCGGGCTCGCCGGGGGTGGGGTACTTGCGTTGCTCATTTCATGGCGTGTCGGTCAGCGGCCCGGCTGGCTGGTGGCATAATCGCCAAGACCAATCCAGCGGTCCTTGACCGCCTCATAATATGCGGTTTCATCATACAATGGCACAGGCAGATGCATATCCCGAGCAGTCAGGCGCCCAATCGCCACGGCAACCGCATACGATGCGGTGATCACCTGCGACAGGTTCTGCACCAGCGTGGTGCGTGACGTCAGCAGCAGCTGGGTCGCGTTCAACACATCCAGCGTGGTGCGGCTGCCGACAATCGCCTCCCGCTCCACGCCCTCAAGGGCGACCTCATTGGCTCGGATCTGCGCGCGGGTGCTGTCGGCGGCGGCCTTGGCTGCGACCAGCGTATCCCAGGACTGCACCGCGGTCTGCACCGCCGTTCGCTTGGCGTCCTCGATCAGTCGCTGAGTCTGCTGCTGCGCCTGGCGTGCCTGACGGACGGCCGAATACTCCGAACCCCCCTGATAGATCGGCACCGAAAGCTGCGCGATGATCTGGTACCCGTTGGAGTCGGTGCTGCGGCCACCCGCGTTGTTCTGCTGGAAGGTCTGGCCCTGCACGCTGACCTGCGGCAATAGCGCGGAGAACGCCACATCGATCGCATCCTTGGCCGCGGCATCATTGTATAGCGCGTTGATGACGGTGGGATTATTGGCGCTGGCCAGAGCCGACGCTTCCTGCTCGCTCTTCACCGGCAGGTTCAGCGGTTGCGGTTCCACCAGATCATCCGGCGGGAAGACCCCAACGATCTGCTGGAAAGTACCGCGGGCGGTCTGCAGGTTGCCCACGGCGATCTCACGCGTTGCCCGGGCGCCTTCGAGCGCCGCCTCCGCCTGGGCGACGTCGGTGCGGGTGATTTCACCCACTCGGAAACGGTCGTTCGTCGCCTGAAGCTGTTTGGCGAGCACTTGCTCGTTGTTGATGTCGAGCGCCAGCAGTTCCTGGGCCTGGATGACCCCGACATAGGCGCTGACCGCGTTGTTGAAGCTGGTCTGTTCCTGCGCGATCAGGTTCGCCCGTTCCGCCATCACCTGGTTCTTGGAATGGTTGACGTTCGCCTGGGTCCTGCCACCGGTATAGACGTTCTGGGTAACGGTGGCCTGCGCGGTCCCGATCAGCCGATCCGTTTGGGTGTTTAGGACGCTTCCGGTCAGCGGGCTGTAGCTGCGCGTCACACCGTCACCGTATCCGGTGCTGCCTGCCAGAATAACCGTCGGCCGCCATCCGGCCAGCGCCGTCGGCACGTTCTCATCGGTCGCCCGCAGCTTCGCCCGCTCAGCCTGCAGGGCGGGCTGGTAGGAATAGGTCGCAGCCAGGGCCTCGGCCAGGGTGCGCGGAAGATGCTGCCCGCCCGTGGCCGAGGATGGCACAGCGGTCCTGGGCTTTGGCGCCGCGGAAACCGGCGCCTGAGCCAACCTGACCGGCGGTGTCTTCGGTGGAACCGGCGGCCCGGGCAGCGGCTGGGCCCCGGCCGAAGCCGCGAACGCAACCAAGCTGAAGCTGGCGAGCAAACCTTGACGCAGACTCATTCGGAACCCTTCTCACAAGACTGCCGGCCATCTCGGCTGGTTTATCGGACGTTTACCTGAAGATTAGATTAACATGCCTCGGCCGCGGCCGACGAAATTAGATTCGACGCATTGACGGGGCTCTGTCCAGTACTGCGTTTCGTCCGCCGCCATGCGTTCCGTCGGCAAGCGCTTCATTCCAACGGCAGATCCTTCATATCATGGGCGGCATCGGGCTTCATCGAACTCCCCCGGTTCCTCTCAGAACGCGAACACAGGCGGCTGTCGCAGCGACGGGATAGGCGGCGTCGCACAGTCGAACAGCGGTGAAATACCGAGGCCAAACGCCGTGGCCTCGGCGATGACGGCCTGCGTGATACGGCCGTCGCTATGGATCGCGGCCAGAATCCGTCCGGTTTCCCGGTGCGTCTGCGTCGCCAGGGCAGCAGGGATATGGGGCACCGCACCCTCGATGAGAATGAGGTCGTACGGCGCCTGGGCCGGCCAGCCCGCGGCGAGAGGTCCGGTAACCAAGGTCACGCCGGGCGCCTCTACAGGCAGTACATCCCGGGCGATCGCCAACAAACCCGCATCTTCTTCCAGCGCCGTGACCCGGCAGCCACAGGCCGCCAGCACCGCCGCGCCATAACCCGTCCCGGCACCGACCACCAGGACGCGCTCGTTGTCACGCAGCGCAGCCGCCTGGAGCAGCTTCGCCAACACCATCGGCTCCAGCATGAAACGGCCGTTGCCTAGGGGTATGTCTTCATCCGCATAGGCAAGCGATCCCAGTTCCGCGGGCAAAAAACGCTCCCGCGGAAGGTGCCGCATGGCAGCCAGGAGGCGCGGATCGGTCACCCGGTTGGGACGGATCTGGCTGTCCACCATGTGCTTGCGGGCGTCGGCGAAGTGTTCGGAAGAGGCAAGACGGTCGGCTGGCGCTGCCATATCGGGACTCGGTTTCAGGGGCGGCGCCCTTATAGACGGGGCACGCGGCGCCGCAAAGCCGCAACATCCTTCATATCAGCCAGACAGGTCGAAACGTCTGAATCAGCCGTTCAAACAGCGTCTTCGACGATGATCGGACACTCGATCGATGCAACCCCGAATGATTAAGCCCTGGAGCAACACCAGCCTGAGTGGACTATTCCGGCTGATAAAGTTGCTCGCTCAAACAGCTATTTAGAGCGTGCTGGCTGTTTACGGCCAGCCAAAGCCCGCTAAGCCGCATCGTCCTTGCGATCGCGGATCTTCACATAGGCCAGCCTGGCGTGCTCGTCGCAGTACGGCTTGCCCGCCACGGACGTATCATCGCAGAACCGGAATGCCTTCGTCCCCGGCTCCCCGATCGGCCAGCAACATGACGGCGCGGAACGCCGGCTCTGGATTGGCGCGGACGGCATCATCGGGCGCGGGGCAGGGGTCACGGCGGGCCGCGTCGCCATCAGCCGAGGACCGTCAGGCGGCGGCGCACGCAACGGTTGGATGTTCGATGTCGACGCCAACGGCGCGGCAACATTCGTGCTGGCCAACGGCGGCAGCGTCGGTCCCGCCGCCCTTGGATACGCCGGCGAGCGTTCCGCCACTGTCTTAACGCCGTCTCGACGGATCGGCGACGGTCGAGCGTCGAGTTCGAGCCGGTGTGCTTTTCCGACGATGGCGTTCTTGGACACACTGAGCCGGCGACCGATCTCGGCCGTCGAATGCCCCTGGGTCCAGAGATCCCTCAAATGACGGATCGTCTCCTCGTCCCATACCATATGCTGGTTCCTTTTTCGACGCTGCCTACTAAATACAGTATGGACAGCCGGAACCCCTGGCAACGACTGAATCGTTCCAGGCATCAAATTCCTGTGGACAACCCAAGACTCCGGCGCCGAACCGGGCCCCGGCTGGCTGGGCGTGAGAGGGAGCGGTCGGACGTCACGGCCCGACGGCGTCCCCGCCAAGAAGGGCGATCCACGTCTGCGGTCGGATCAACCCCAGACGATCGCGTTCGAGTACCCGATCGCAGAAAAGCGTTGAGTCGCAAAGCGGCCACGATTCGTCGCGTGAATCGGCTACTTCAAGCAAATCACGACGTATCGCCCTTCTCTGATGTTTCGCTACGCGGCGCGGATCTTGCCCAGAAAATCGCCGATGTCGGCGCGAAGCCGTTCGGCCTGCATGCCGAGTTCATTGGCCGCGGTGAGTACTTCGCCAGCCGATGCGCCTGATTCGGAGGCGGCCCGATTAACCTCAGAGATGCTGACATTGATCATCGCCGTGCCGCGCGCCGCTTCTTGCACGTTACGCGCGATTTCCTGAGTAGCCAAACCCTGCTCCTCGACGTTCGACGCGATCGCCGAGGCGATCTCTTCGATCTTGCCGACAGTGGCACCGATGCCGCGAATCGCTTCCGCCGCCCCAAGCGTTGCGCCCTGAATTGAGGCAATCTGCGCGCTGATCTCCTCCGTCGCCTTGGCCGTTTGGCTGGCCAGCGCCTTCACCTCGGACGCGACGACGGCAAAACCCTTGCCATGCTCTCCGGCACGCGCCGCCTCGATCGTCGCATTGAGCGCCAGCAGGTTGGTTTGCCCGGCGATGCTCCGAATGAGGCTGATGACTTCGCCGATCTTGTCGGCTGCCGCGGTGAGGCCCTGCATCTTGCCATTGGTCGCTGCCGCTTCGGCCACCGCCGTGCTGGCAACGCGCGCGGACTCGCCGACCTGGCGGGTAATTTCCCGGATCGACGCCGACAGCTGTTCGGTCGCCGCGGCAACCGTCTGCACGTTGGTCGACGCCTGCTCCGAACCCGCCGCCACGGTGGTCGACTGGCGAGCGGTCTCGTCCGCGACTATCGACATGCTCTTCGAGGTAGCGCTGAGTTCGGTGGCCGCCGAGGCCAGCATTTCAATCGCCCCGCGGGCTGACGTGTCGAAGACCGCGATATACGCCTCGACCGTCCGCTGACGTTTCTCCTTGGCTGCCTGTTCATCGCGCTGTTCGGCCTCCAGGCGGCGCTGCGTGATCGCATTCTGCTTGAAGACCTCCAGCGAGCGGGCAAGGCCGCCGACCTCGTCGTTCCGTTGCGCACCGACCACCTCGATGGTGAGGTCGCCCGATGCCAGTTGTGCCATCTGGCGGGTCATCGCACCAAGCGGGCGGCCAACCTGGAACGCCGCGATCCAGCCGAGCAAGGCGAAGGCGATGCAGAGCCCGATGACCGATGTCGCGATGAGGACCGAACGCCCCTGTTGGGCGAGTCTCTGTGCCTCGGCCCGTGCGTCCTCAAGGCGTTGGCGATTGAGCATGATCAGCTTGTCGACGCTGTCGACCGCTGCCTTGCGAGCCTTGGCGCCTTCGGTGCGCGACAGGGTGAAGGCCGCCGCGGCCTCATGGTCGAGTGCCAACGCGAAGACTTTCGCGCTGGTCTTGCCACGATACCCAACCGCGGCGCGAAATGCTTCCACAAGGGCTTGCTGATCGCCGGCATTGGTGATCGCGGCGAGCCGGTCGAGGATATGCATGACGTCATCCGTGATCTTGGTATACAGCGCGATCCCGGCCCGTCTGTCGCTGTCCTCCGCATACATGATGATATTCTTCTCGGTGACTGCGGCGCTGTTGAATAAAGCCTCGGCCTCGAGCGCGAGCTCGACGCGCTTGACCTCGCCGCCAATGATGCTGTCGGTCGTTCCAGCCAGACTATCGAGACTGATCATCGCATAGACGACAATCGCCAGACAGGCCACGGCTACCACGAACGCCGGGATCGAGATCTTGGCGAGAACCCGCATATTCGTCATCAGCCGCAACATCAGGTGATCCTGTCGAGTTGGAATTGGCTCAGAGGCCCATCCTCGTGCAAAAGGATTAATTATCCGTTTATGTTCGCACCCAATGATCGGCGCCAATGATCGGCGCCAATGATCGCGGGCGAGCCGGGCGTCCCAGCAGTTCTATCCTGTTCACGCACGAAACCGATGCCTATCATGACCCTCCACGCTACCACAGCCAGGGATAATTGACCCGCCGCGCCACACAGGAGCACCATGACGATGGACCGATGCCAGGCTTCATTGCGCCAGTTGCTTTCGGCCGCCGCGGTCGCGGTCGTGACAACCTGGGCAGCCGCATTCCTCTCGCCCGCCCCAGCGCTTGCCGAGGAAACCGGCGCCAACCAGGCGGAACTCATCCGCGGCCTGCTGCCGACGGTCGTCAACATCTCCGTCCGGAAGGACGAACCACCGGGCCCCGTCGCCGCCGCCACGGACGCGGGCGCCGGCCCGGGCCCGGGTGCGGGCACAACCACACCGATACCGGACACCGGGTCGAACATCAAAAGCTACGTCGGGTCCGGCTTTGTCATCGACCCGTCCGGGTTGATCGTGACCAACTATCATGTCGTCGAATACGCGTTCGAGGTGACGGTCACGTTCTCCGACGGCGCCCGTCTGCCGGCGAAGACACTGAGTGCCTCACGCCTGGCCGACCTGGCGATCGTGAAGGTTGACGCGAAGCATCCCATACCGGCGGCGCACTGGGGAAACAGCGACAAGCTGCAGGTGGGTGACCAGGTCTTCGCCGCGGGCAATCCGTTCGGAATCGGGCTGTCCGTCTCCGCCGGCATCGTCAGCGGACTCAATCGCGACATTCAGAATTCGCCCTATGACGACCTCATACAGACCGATGCTCCGATCAACCACGGCAATTCCGGCGGGCCCCTGTTCGACATGCAGGGCAACGTCGTCGGGGTGAACTCGACGATCATTTCCCCCACCACAGGTTCGGTCGGTCTCGGCTTCGCCATACCCGCGGCCAGCGCCCGCTTCGTGGTCGACCAGCTGCTGACCTACGGCTGGGTTCGTCCCGGCTGGATCGGCGTCAAGGTGCAGACGGTCACGCGGGAGATTGCCGACGCCATGGGTCTGGCACGAGCCGACGGCTCGCTCATTTCCTGGGTCCTGCCGAATGGGCCGGCAAAGCAGGCTGGCCTTGCGATTGGCGACGTCATCCTGCGCTACAACGGCCTTACCCCAAGCGACGACCGTGCCCTGCTGCGCGACATCGCCCATACCGCGGCGGGCGATACGATCACGCTGACAGTTCGCCGCGACGGCGATGAGCGCAACATTCCCGTCGTGGCCGAGGCCTGGCCGCGCAACCAATGGGATGCGCGCGATGCACCGGTGCCGGTGATGCAGCCGAAGATCACCATCCCGCCCGATCTCGGCCTCGCCTTCGCCCCGCTGCCTCCGGACGACAAGGCAAAGCTGGTGGCCCAGACCGGCCAAGACGGCGTATTGGTGACGAAAGTCACCCCCAACTCCGATTCGTCGGTGCGGGGCATCGCGAGCGGCGACGTCATCCTGCGCGTGCTGGACAAGCCGGTCGTGACGCCGGACGAGGTGCGGTCCGGGATCGATGCGGCGCGCGCGGCCAAGCGCGATTACGTGCTGATGCTGATCCTGCCGAAAAAGAGCGACACGCCCGGCCCGAAATGGGTAGCACTTCACCTCGGCACATCCGGCGGCTGACGCCGACCCGGGGGGCGATGCCCCTGAAGTCAGGAACGATCATGGATATCCGTCCGGGGTTCGTTCATCTGGCTGATCGAGGAAAACCTTGTGTCAGGCAAAGCAACCACGGCGATTACACATATCAACCCACCCGAACTCGGCACACCGCCCGGATACTCGCAGGTAGTCGAAGTCCGTGGCGGTCGTATCATCTTCATCGCCGGACAGACCGCCCTTGATCAAAAGGGCGAACTGGTCGGCAAAGATGATTTCGCCACGCAAGCCGAACAAGTGTTCCGGAATTTGGCCGTCGCCCTGCATTCTGCCGGATGCTCGGCAGCCAGCCTGGTGAAGCTGACCGTCTTCCTTCGGAACATGGACGACCTGCCGGTCTACCGGGAAGCCCGCAACCGCTTCTTCACCACGGTAACCCCGCCAGCCGCCCCCGCCGTGACATTGGTGGAGGTCTCAAGGCTCTACGGTCCCGATTTCATGATCGAGATCGAGGCCATAGCGGCAGGCTGACCAGATGCTCCGACATCCACAGCGATGGGACACCGCGCGTGCAGATCGCACATCGTCAGGCGATGTTCTGGTTATTGTAGAAATTGGAGGTCCGGGCCGGAATCGAACCGGCATCCGCGGATTTGCAGTCCGATGCATCACCACTCTGCCACCGGACCCCCGGTGCGGGAGGCGGTATATGGTTCGGCAGGCCGGTATGGGTCAAGAGCGAACTCGATTTGCCACACGGCCGATCGGACCGCCAGGTCTTGAACACGCCCAGGTCTTGAACGCGCCAAGGCTTCGACGTGCGAACCCGTCGCTCGACCCCGGTCAATCCCTGGTCCTCTTGGCGTTTTGGCGCCTTGGCGGTTCACTGTCCCGTGGTGCCGCGAACCGCAGATGGCACGGCTTCCAGATGCGATTGCCCTGCGACCTGCCATTTCGATCACGTCCCACGACGCGAATCGGTCCCACTCGGCTGTCAGGCGGGAGCAAGCGCTCCATAGCCCCAAAGCGCGGCTTCAACCCCGGCCGGATCATTGCTGATCGCGCGCAGATAGCTCTGTGCGGCGGTATCCGGTTTGCGGCGACCATGTTCCCAGTTCCGCACCGCATCCAGTTCAAGCCCGTAATGCAGGGCGAATTGCTCCTGCGTCAGCTCCAGGCGTTCGCGGATGGCTTTCACGTCCACGTCCTCCCGCGCGATGCTGGTTGCCTTGACACCCGCGGCGGCCAGTTCCGCGGCAATCGCCTCGAACGATTCCAGCTTCGGGATCAACACGAAGGCGCGCTTCTGCTCAAGCATCGCCTCGACCGCCCGCTTCGCCCGCAGCAAGGGAGTCCACCTCTTCGCTATCGCTCGGATCGCCGAGATGGTCTTGATCTCCCGGATATCACCAGCCCATTCGATCAGCAGCGCGCCGGGTGAACCGTCGCTCACGCGGGGTTCGCCCGGGGTTCGCGCCAGTCGTTCGAAGCCCTCCGGCAACCACGAGTTCGTCAAGGTCCATCACCTCCATGAATGCCCGAACCATAAAGGTCAGGTTCGCCGCTCCGATCGTGTTGCGCCCGACAGTCTCACTTTGAACATGCAATCCGCGAAGCAGAAGCGACCGCCCATCCCGAATCGGCTCCGCCATCGCCGACAATTGGCCAGCCGGCGTGTCGATTATGACCGTCACGATGGGATGGTCAGTAGTGTCATCTTCTAGTTCGAACCAAAGCTGGTCCCGTCGCCAACGCGCCATCTTATATGCCACTGGCCTAGATGTTTGCAAGCCCAATGACAACCCATGCCGCCACCGCGCCTGACGTTCGCAGCAAAGCGTTAGGATTTAGTTTACGCGCGCGCCGACAAAACCACCAAACCCGGCAAGCCGGCCTCAGTCCTCGCCCTTGCGGAATGGCGAATCCTCCGCCAGTGCCGCCATCTCCGCCTCGATCCCGGCGCGTTCCTCCACCAGGAAATTCGCCACCGCCCGGCGCAGCCCGGTATGCGTGATCCAATGCGCCGAGTAGGTGTGTTTCGGCAAATACCCGCGCTGGATCTTGTGCCGTCCCTGCGCCCCGGCCTCAACCCGTTTCAACCCGTGTGCGATCGCCCAGTCTATTGCTCTGTAGTAACAAAGCTCAAAGTGCAGAAACGGCCAGTCACCCCGGCAACCCCAGTTGCGGCCGTACAGCGCCTCGTCCCCGGCCAGGTTCAGCGCCCCCGCCACCGGCTTGCCGCCGCTCTCCGCGTACATCAGAACGACCCTGTCCCCCAGCCGCTCCCCCAGCAACGAAAAGAATGAGCGCGTCAGGTACGCCGAACCCCACTTGCGATCCACCGTCGACTGGTAAAACGCATAGAACGCGTCCCAATGCCGTTCGGTTATTTCGGCACCCGACAGAGAATGAAACGTCAGCCCGGCCGCATTGGCATCACGCCGCTCGCGCCGCAACACCTTCCGCTTGCGCGATGACAACGCGCCCAGGAACCCCTCGAAATCGGCGTAGCCTTCATTCTCCCAGTGAAACTGCATGCCGACCCGGCGCAGCCAGCCGGCATCGCCCAAACCGTTCCACTCCTCTTCGGTGCAGAAGGTGAGGTGAACCGACGACAGGCCGTGCGACTCACAAGCCTGTTCGAGTGCATTCGCCATCGCCGAGACCGGCACATCCGCGCCAGGCCGGCGCAACAGCCTGGGACCCGGCACCGGGCTGAATGGCACTGCCGCCTGAAGCTTCGGATAGTACCGCTCACCGATCCGCTCCAGCGCGTTGGCCCAGCCATGGTCGAAGACGTATTCGCCGTAGCTGTGCGACTTCGCGTACATCGGCACGACGCCGACGACCTGACCACCCTCACTCCGCAGCACCGCGTGCTGAGGCAGCCATCCGGTGCGTGCGTTGGCCGATCCGCTGTCTTCCAGCGCGCTCAGGAATTCATGGCTGACGAACGGGTTGCCGTCGCCGGCACAGGCATCCCAGTCAGCGGCCTCGATGTCCGCGATCTTGGCGTGCAGCGTCAGGCTCAACGTGGCCGAACAAGCGGGCAAGCGGGACGGCTTATTCGATTTCAAACATGCCCTCCACCTCAACCGCGGCATCGGCGGGCAGCGACGGCACCCCGATGGTCGTGCGCGCGTGCCGCCCAGCCTCGCCAAACACCGCGACCGCGAGGTCCGACGCACCGTTCATCACCAGCGCGTGCTGGTTGAACTCCGAGGGAGCCGCGACGAAGCCGCCCAGCCGCACCACGCGCTTCACCCGATCCAGGTCGCCGCCGCACGCCGCCTTCAGGTGCACCAGCACGTTGATGAAACACAAACGGGCCGCGTCTTTCGCCTGCTCGACGGACACCCCCCAGCTCACCTTGCCGGTGACCGCGATCGTGCCGTCGATGGCCGGCACCTGGCCGGACACGACAACCAGATTGCCGGTCACCACGTAGGGCACGTAATTCGCGATGGGCGGCATCGGCCGAGGCAGGGTGATGCCAAGTTCCGCCAGCGTTGTTTCGATCCGACCTGCCATGATCCGCTCCTTCGCCACCCGCTCCCCGGCGGGTGCGGTGCAGCGTAACCCAACATCGCGCCGACCCAAAGCGGTCATCCCCGCGGCGACCCGATTCTCGACGCAACCTCGGCCGATCGTGGCCATTTCCCTACTTCGCGGCCATCTCCAAATCGTCTCCTTGATGCATCCGAATCGCAGCAAAAATAAGCACGCAATAGAGACCTGCACCCCGAAAGGATTGGGACGGCTTTCAATGCAAAGAGTAGTAATCCGAACGGTTGTTCGAATAGTCGCGCCGCTTGCCGCCGGCCTTGCGCTTGCCGCGTGCGCCACGCCGCAACCGGGGCCCCCGGTGACCGTGCTACCCGGGAAGGGCAGGGACCTCGCCGCCTTCCAGCAGGATGATGCCATCTGCCAGCGACATGCAGTGGCACTCACCGGCTACGGCGACCTCGCGCAACCCGCCACACCGCAAGCACCCGTCGGCACACCCCCGGCCAGCACGGCCTACGGCACCAGCCCAGCCACGCCCGCCGGCTCGGGCACCGCCACCGCGAGCGCTTCCGTCCCGCTCGCGACCCAACCGGAAAACGAGACCAGCTATCTGCAATGCATGGCCGCACGAGGTGACACGGTGCAGCCGCAGGCCGCGGCATATCCCACGTATGGCTACGCGTATGGCTATCCCGACGATTACGGATATCCCTATCCGCTCTATGATGATGGGTTCTACGGCGGCTTTGGCTGGGGCGGCTGGCCTCGACACGGAAGGTTCGGCGGTCACGAGGAATGGCACGGCGGTTTCGCCCACAATGGCTTCGGCCACGGTGGCTTCGGCCACGCTGGCTTCGGCCACGGAGGCTTCGGCCACGGAGGCTTCGGCCACGGCGGCGGCGGCCATGGCGGCGGCGGCGGACACCGCTGAGGCACACACCCACAATCGACCCATCCACGCATCGTCCGAAAGCGGTGTGGCGCGGTGTATCGTGTGCCCCGGGCAGGTATAACACCAGCGGCCCGCCAGTTCGACGAAGAGTCGATACTTCGGGCCGCTGGAAACTGCGCGCCGGGACAGCTTAATGGGCGAGACCATCGACAGGGCCAACGTGGTCATTCGACCGCCAGTCGCGTGGGCGCTCGCCTTCGGGGCGGGTCTCGCATTCGATTGGCTCTATCCGCTCCGCTTCGTGCCCACGCCGGTTCCACGCATCTGGATCGGTTCCGGTCTGTTCGCGGCCGGCTTCGCGCTTGCCATCTGGGCGATCGTAACCTTCCGAACGGCGGGGACACGGATCGACACAACTGGATCGACCACCGCGATCGTCACCAATGGACCCTACTCTGCTACGCGAAACCCGATTTACCTCGGCATGTTCCTGGGGCAGTTCGGACTTGCCATCGGCTTCGACGATCTGTGGATGCTCGCAGCGCTGGTCCCGTTCTACCTGGTCATCCGCTACGGCGTGGTCGCTCGCGAAGAAGCCTACCTGCACCGCAAGTTCGGCAACGCCTACCTCGACTACAGATCCTGCGTCCGTCGAGGGCTGTAATACCCGATCAGCGCAGGGTTCTCACCGTCGGCACCAGCTTTCCTTACTTCACGCGAAGACCGCACATCACGAAGCCGAGGTTGCTACAAAGAAAAGTCTAAACGACTGAAAACACCGAACTTCCTCTGCGCCTCTGCGCCTCTGTGGTGAAAAACCGGTAGTATCCCCACCCCCCGGCCTTGCCCGTAAGGCAGTATCCCACCCGTCCCACGCACGGCGTGCCGATCCAGTGGCGGATCGTGAACCCCTCAAGGCGACCCTTCGACTGGCGACCGACTCTCACCGCGCAACCACCCGCAGTCCTCGCCGCCGAACCCGGGGAGACGCCTCGGCCGGAAGTTCCAGTGGCAGCAGCGGCGACTGGTCCCGCGCGCCATGCCCCACCGTGTCGGCCTCTTCAATCTCGGCTTCCGGAATATCCCGCCGCCCCAGGTAGTTGGCGGCCAGATGGCGGAACGCATAATCCAGCAATGAGGTCGCGGCATGCACCGCCGGATCGCCGTCAACCACCCCGGCGGGGCCAAACCGGGTGAAGGTGAACGCCTCCACGAAGCGCTCCAGCGGCACCCCGTGCTGCAGCCCCAGGTTCACCGCATGGGCAAAATTATCCATCAGCCCACGGAATGCCGCGCCCTCCTTGTGCAGCGCCACGAAGATCTCGCCCAGCGAGCCGTCCTCGTACTCGCCCGTGCGCAGGAACAGCTTGTGCCCGCCCACCGACGCCTTCTGCGTGTACCCGCTGCGCCGCCCGGGCAGTTCCCGCCGCCGGGCAGGTGCCGATTGCACCGCCAGAGCCACCGGTCGCGGCGGCATGGCATGCATGAACGGCGCCACCGCATCATGCATCGCCGCATGGGCGGAAGCCCCATGCAACGGGATCGGGCTGTTGCCGGCCAGCGCGGTGGCCAGCGCCTCCTCCGCCGTGATGCCACTCACCGCCAGCCAGGCCCGAGCCGCTCGGGTCAGCCCGCCGGCATGCCCGACTGCGGCAAAAGCCGGCGCGATCCCGCCGGTTTCGCAACCCAGCAGAGCCTCGGCCAGACCCGGCCGGGTAACCGCCGTGGTCGCGCGATGCCGCAGGCCCTCCACCCCGGCGGCAGCCTGCCGGGCCGCTCGGGCAGCCTCCGCCAAGCCACGCACCACGGCATGCCCCGGCGGCGTCGGCCAATCGAATGGCGCCGGTCGCATCGGCCCGGTCAGCCGCCCCAGCCGCCCCGAAGCCGCATCCGCCCGGCCGCGCACGATGGCGGCAACGCAACGCCCGATGTCCCGCGCGGCTTCCGATCCATAATCGACCCCCAGCGCCGCCAGCAGGCCGGCGAGGTCGGCAACACCCACGTCGATATCCCGCACCTGCGGCGCCGCGAAACTCAGCGCGATCACCGCTGTCTCGACCGCCTCCGCGAGGTCGGAAAAATCCAACTGCCCGTCGCTGTCCAGGAAAGCCGGCAGGTTGAGCACGAAGCCCGGCCCGTCGTCGGCTTCCAGCCGCCAGATCGCCTCCGTCGGACCACCCCGGCGCAACAGCAGCAGCCGGTGCAGACGATCGGCCAGCGGAATATCGAACCCGGCCGCGGTCGCCGCGGCGGCAATGGGGACAATCCACGCCTGGGCGGCACCGGCCAGTGTCACCGGACCCTTGGCCGGCGCCAGCGCGGCCAGGGCGGCGGCCGCCGTATCGTCCCAGGAGGCGGGCAGGGTGACCGGGCGCGGTGAGGTGTCGGGATCGGGCGAGGCCTCGGTCCGTCGCATCCGTACGCCATGCCAGGTCCGATGAGGCGATATCCGAGAGCTTTTCATACAGTGATGTTATGTGACAGGGTCCCGGCCGGATAGCTCATTTTGTGGCCGAAACCCGGAATAAACGCAAAATGTTGGGGATAACTTGTTTTGGCCAAAAAAATCCCTCCCCAGCGAACGCGCGCCCCGCCGCTGCGTTTGCGATGGGTGGACCAATCCATGGGGCCTGCGTATATGTCGCGCCATGAACATTGGCACATGGCTGTTCACCAGACTCAAAGGTCGGCAGATCGGCGTCGATGCCGCAGGCAACCTCTACTTCGAGGAAAAGCGGCAGCGGCCCGGCAGCCTGCGCAACCGGCGTTGGGTCGTCTATGCCGGACCGCCTGAGGCCAGCAACGTCCCACCGGAGTGGCATTCGTGGCTACACTACACTACCGACACGCCGCTGCTGGAAACCGGCCGCATGGTCTGGCAGAAGCCGCATCTCGCGAACCTCACTGGCACCCCCGCCAGTTACCGGCCGCCCGGCCATGACTACGAGGGTGGACATCGCGCCCGCGCTACGGGCGATTACGAAGCCTGGACGCCGAGCTAGCATCGCGATGGGCCGTCATGGTGTCGCGGAGACCCTTACCGGTGCGCTCGTCCTGGTGGTTGCTGTCGCCTTTCTTGCTTATGCCGTGGCGCACTCGGGCAGAACGGCCGGATCCGGCTACCCATTGCAGGCCAGGTTCGACAATATCGCCGGCCTGACGGTCGGCGGTGACGTCCGCATCGCCGGCGTGAAGGTGGGCACCGTGACCGATCAGCGCATCGACCCGAAGACGTTCTCGGCAATTGTAACGATATCGGTGCACGACGACATCCAGTTGCCAAAGGACACCGCCGCATCGATCACCAGTGAAAGCCTGTTGGGCGGCAAGTATGTCGCGCTGTCACCCGGTGGCGATGACACGAACCTGAAGCCGGGTCAGACCATCACGATCACCCAGTCGTCGGTCAGCCTGGAAGAACTGCTGGGCAAATTCATCTTCAGCGTCACCAGCCTGAACAGCTCGAACAGTGGGAACAAGTCTGGCGGCCAGCAACCCGCCAATTCGCAGCCGAGTGGTGGCGGCGCGCTGGCGCCGCTGTCCAAGTGATCCCGCCCGCCCCGACCAATTGGCCCGGCCTCGACGGCAACGCGGTTGGTTGCCGGGAGAAGCTCAAGATGCTGGCGGAGAATTATGCCGAAGTCTCCCAGGTGTTGCGCGATGCCTTCGAGGACGCAATCCTGATGGGCGTGAATGAGCAAGCGATGCGTCAGGTTCTGGCCGATATCGTGGCCGGCCTGGAATCACCCAAGCGTTCCGTCGGATGAGACCGCTCTTGCTGGCGGCGCTTGGGCTGGTCGTGGCTGGATCAACCTTGGGTGCGTCCGCATGGGCGGAGAACCCGCCGATCCAGGCCGCACCGTTGCCACCACTCCAAAGGCAGTGGCAGCAGGAGAATTCCCGATCCGTCCAGCAGGCACCGTTTTTGCCCGGTGGCTCAGGCCAAGGTGCGGCCGGCCAGGCGGTTCCCAGTCAGGCGGTTCCCAGTCAGGCGGTTCCCAGTCAGGCCGGTCCCGGTCAGCTTCCGGGCCAGGCGGTTCCCGGTCAGGCCGGTCCCGGTCAGCTTTCGGGCCAGGCGGTTCCCGGTCAGGCCGGCCCCGGTCAGCTTCCGGGCCAGGCAGTTCCCGGTCAGGCCGGTCCGGCACCGGATCTTCAAGGCCAGGGACAAACACCCCCCACGGCGCCCCCCGTGACACCGCCGGCGACAGTGGAACGGCACTATACCTGGGTGCCGGCCGGCGCCGCGAAACTGCAGGCCCTCGACAAGGTCAACGCCCAGGCCAGCGATCTGACGATCAAGGTCGGCCAGTCGGCCACCTTCGGTTCGCTGACGATCATGGTCAAATCCTGCATGATCCGGCCCTCCGATCAGCCAGCCGATGCCGCCGCCTTCCTCAACGTCACCGACAGCCATCCCGACTCGCCCGGCTTCGACGGCTGGCTGCTGGAATACGAGCCGTCGGTGTCGATGATGCAGCATCCGATCTACGACCTCCGTGTGACCGGCTGTGCCTAGTACCCGATCGCAGAGAAGCGTGAGTCGCGACGCGACCACGATTCGCCGTGTGAATCGGCGACTTCAAACCAAAACCGACGTATCGCGCTTCTATGATGCGCGATACTAGTACCCGATCGCACAGCAGCCTGAGACGCGAAGCGTCCGCGATTCGCCGCGTGAAGTGGCGACTTCAGACATCTCGCGACGGATCGCGCGTCGCCAATGGGCGGTACTAGTCCATGGACCCGTTGCCGCCATTCCATCGCGCCGCCTTGCTCCTGGACATGGACGGCACGCTGATCGACCTCGCACCGACGCCCGATGCCGTGATCGTCCCACCCGGCCTGCCGGAGACACTGACCACGCTGCGTGACGAACTCGGCGGGGCGCTGGCAATCGTCACCGGCCGCCCGGTCGAGACCGTAGACCGCCTGTTCGGCGATGCGCCGGGCGCGGTCGCCGGCGAGCACGGCGGCGCCATCCGTTACGCCCGCGGTGAGGCCATCCAACGGCCCGATCTGCCCGCACCGCCGGCATCCTGGCTGGACGCAGCCGAGGCCCTGGTGCGTTCCTTCCCCGGCGCGTTGCTGGAGCGCAAGGCCCGAGGCTTCGCCCTGCACTACCGCCAGGCACCCCAGGCTCGTGATGTCTTCCACGCCGCGCTGACCGCTCTGCTGGCCACATCCAGTGGCTTCCAGCTGCATCCGGCGCATCTGCTGTGGGAGGTCCGTCCCGCCGGAGTCGACAAGGGCGACGCCGTGGCGGCCCTGATGCAGCGGCCACCCTTCGCCGGCCGGCTCCCGGTGTTCATCGGCGACGATGTGACCGATGAGGACGGCATGCGGGAGGCGCGAAAACGCGGCGGCGCCGGATATCGCGTCGATGAGGTGTTCGGCGATCCGAACGGCGTCGGCTCCTGGCTGCGTCGCTCCGCCGAACGCGGGGACTGGGGACCATTGCCATGAAACTGTCCGATTTCGAGGCTCTGTCATTCGACTGCTACGGCACGCTGATCGATTGGGAGAGCGGCATCTATCACGCTCTGGCACCTCTGCTGGTTCGGACCGGCGTCGACCCGGCTCGGCCCGGCGGCGGTGGGCAATCGCATGCGGGCATGGGGCTGTCACGGTCCGCCGTCGAGGTGTCACGCGACGAGGTGCTGCAAGCCTTCGCCCGGCTGGAGTCCCGCCAGCAGGAAAAGACGCCGGAAATGACCTATCCAGACCTCCTGGCCGAGGTCCACGCCCAACTGGCCGTGGAATGGGACGTCGCCAACGAGCCGGCCGAGGATGCCGCATTCGGCGCCTCGATCGCCGAATGGCCAGCGTTTCCCGACACTGTCGAGGCGCTGCGTTACCTGAAGCAGCACTTCCGGCTGATCATCCTGTCCAACGTCGACCGCGCGAGTTTCCAGGCGACCAACCAGCGCCTCGGGGTTGCGTTCGACGCGATCTACACCGCGCAGGACATCGGCTCCTACAAGCCGGACCGGCGAAACTTCGGCTACCTGCTGGACCGGATGAAAGAGCAGGGGGTACCGAAGCAAAAGCTGCTGCATGTCGCGCAGAGTCTGTTCCACGACCACGTTCCGGCCAATGCGCTTGGTCTCGCCTCGGCCTGGATCGACCGGCGCCACGACGCCGGTGGCGGAGGTGCGACATCGCCGGTGGCAACTGACGTGCGTTACGATTTCCGATTCACCAGCCTCGGTGCGCTGGCTGAGGCGCATCGGACGGGCTGACTCATCGCGATCCTCTGTCATCGCCGCGCCGCGGCGTGGGGTTCATCGCCGCGAGCCGGCGTGGGGTTCGTCGCCACGAGCCGGCGTGGGGTTCGTCGCCGCGGGCCGGCGTGGGGTTCATCGCCGCGCCGCGGCAACGACCTCTATGTCACTTCCACCGCCGCGACCGGCATCAGCTCATGCACGACCTGCAGAGTGGCCTCCAGGGCGGCGATGACGCCCTCGCCAAGGGCCGGCGCATCCGCCGGATCGGAATGGACCGCCCGCTCGAACCGCCGGCCAACAGTGGCAAGACGCTCGAAACCGAACATGCCGGCGCTCCCCGCCAGACTATGTACTTCATCGGCAAGTTCACCGCCGGTCTGCGCAATGGCGTCCGGTACCCGCAACTGTCGCAGCAGGCCTTCCCCTAGCTCGATGATGGTCCGCAGATAGGAGGCGACTGTCTCAGGCGGCAGGAACGACGCGGTGCGCTCGAATACCGTCAGGTCGATAACCGATAGTTCCGAACCGATGACAGGGATTACCACGGCCGCTGGCGGCGCGGTCACCCCGGTCGGCCCAGACGCAGGCACGGTCGCCCCGGGCGGGGCAGGGCCCACATCCCGTGCTCGCCCCGAGGCAATTGCCTGCGTCACGGCAGCCAGCAACGTGGCTGGATCGAACGGCTTCGGCAAGTGGCTGTCCATACCCGCCGCCCGGCACTCCAGCACCTGCTCGGTGAATGCCTGGGCGGTCAGCGCAACGATCGGCACTTGCCCCCGGATACCCTCCAACGCGCGGATGCGGCGCGTTGCCTCCAGCCCATCCATGCCGGGCATGCGCACGTCCATCAGGACGACGTCGAAGTCCGAACTCGCGACCGCCGCGACCGCCTCCGCCCCACCCTCGACGCTGATGACCGTATGACCCGCCGAACGCAGGAAGGAACCGGCGATGTCGCGGTTCATCAGCACATCGTCGACGACCAGCACGTGGAACGCCCGCACCCGCACCGGCGCTGTTTCGCCATCCGCCACGTCCAGCCCGGGTGCCATGACCGAAGCCGATGCCGTGACCGCATTCAACGGCAGTTCCAGCCAGAACACGCTGCCGCCGCCCGGGTTGTCGTCGTGGCCAAGGGTGCCGCCCATCAGCCCTGCGAGCCGGGCCGAAAGAGCCAGTCCAAGTCCGGCACCTTCGACCGAGCGCGTGGCGTCGGTACCCAGGCGCTCGAAATCCTGGAACAAACGCTGCCGCTGTTCGGCCGATATCCCCGGTCCGGTATCCGCCACCTCGAGCCGCAGCGCCGAACCATCCTCCAGGATCCGCAAACCCAGCTCGATCGCGCCCTGGTTGGTAAATTTCGCCGCATTCCCCAGCAGGTTCAGCAAGATCTGCCGCAGCCGCGTGGGATCCGCGATCAGCCCCGGTGCTGCATTGGATGCGATGGCAAGACTCAGCGCCAGCCCTTTCGCCTCCGCCATCGGCCGGACCAGGTCGAGGCAGGCGGCCGCGATCGCCTGCACGTCGATCTTGACCGGCCGCAGCAGGACCTGTTCAGCCTCGATCTCGGACAGGTCGAGCACGCAGGTGATCATCTCCAGCAGATGTTTGCCGGCTTCCAGCATGGCATCGACCCGTGCACTCTGAGTGGCGGTCAAGCCACCCTCGATGTGCAACAGGTGCGCGTAGCCCAGAATGCCATTCAAGGGTGTACGCAGTTCGTGGCTCATCCCGGCCAGAAAACGCGACTTGGCCCGGTTCGCCTGCTCCGCCCGATCCCGCGCTCGCGCCAGGTGCCGCGACAGCCGCTCGAGGCTGACATTCGTCGCCTCCGCCGCCAGCCGCTCACGCTTCTCGACATCTTGCCGTTCGGCAGTCTGGCGGGTCCGATCGGTGACGTCGAACAGCGCGGCCACCACGATACGGCCACGCGGCGTCTTGACCGGGCTCAGCATGATTTCGATCGTCACCGCGCTGCCGTCTTGTTTGCGCCCGATGAATTGCTGTTCCGGCGCCATCCCCTGGTCGCTGCGCCCGCTGGTAAACGCCGAACGCAGCGTGCCATGTGCGGCACGGAAGCCCTCCGGCACCAGGATCTCGAGTGGTTGTCCGACCAGCGTCTCAACCGGGTACCCAAAGATCCGTTCCACCTGGGAATTGGCCAGCGTGATGACACCGGCCTCGTCGACGATCATCATGCCGTTCGGCGCCGCCTCGATGATGATCTTGCGCTGCTCTTCCTCGACCCGGTCGTTGGTGATGTCGCGCGTCGCCTTGATGAAGCCGCGTACTGTACCGTCGTGGTTGCGGATAGCGTCGAGCACCATGTGTGCCAGGAAACGACTGCCGTCCTTACGCACGCGCCAGGCCTCGATAACCACGGTGCCACTGTCGCGCGCCCGCCCAAGCAAGCGTGCCGGCTCACCGCTGGCGACATCCTCCTGGGTAAAGAACACCGCGAAATTCCGGCCGACGATCTCCGCGGGCGTGTACCCTTTGATCCGCTCGGCAGCCGCATTCCAGGTCTCGATGTTGCCGTCCGGGTCGAGCAGGTAGATAGCCTCGCTGACCGCACTGCTTTGCAACAGCAGGCGAAACCGCTCCTCGCTGTGCTGCAGCGCGGCGAGGGCTTCCATGCGTTCGGAAATGTCGCGCATCGCACCGCAGATCTCTCGCGGTTCGCCGCTGTCGGGGTCGCGGATCAGCTTGAGTGAGCTCTCCAGCCAAACCCAATGGCCATCCCGGTGACGGGCGCGGTAAGTGATACGATCGCGGTCCCCGCCTGCGGCAAGGTCACGCAGGCACGCGGCGAAGTGCGCGGCATCGTCCGGGTGCGATATGGTCAGCGAGGATCCACCGACCAGCTCCTCCGGCTCATAACCCAGCAGGTCGCGCGATCCCGGCGAAACATAGAGGTGGACGAGTTCCAGGTCGATCGTGACGATCATCTCGCTGGCATTGTCGGCGAGCAGGCTGTATTGGGCCGCCGCCCGCTTGGCCGATGCGGTGGCCGCGGCGGTATCCCGTTCGGCTTGTGTCAGCAACCGGACCTGCCACACAAGGCGGACCCCGATAAAGCCCAGCAACAACGCGATCGCTACGGTCGTAAGCAGATGTTCGCCAGCCCCGATCCGCCAGACCGCCAATTGTTCGTCTTTGCCCAGGGCGACGCCCACCACCAGCGGGTACCCCGCTATCCGCCGCCAGGCGTAAATCCGCGTCACGCCGTCCAGTGGCGAGACCAGTTCGCTGATGCCATTCGACGCCTTGGAGAGCGGATCGTTGAATGGCGGGATGTGTAGCCGTCTGGTGCCGATCGCCGCCTCGTTCGACGGCTGGCGCACCAGCAGAGTTCCATCGTCGCGCAGCAGCACGGCCGAACCATCGTGGCCGAGGTCGAACGTGACGTAAAATCCAAGGAAATACGCGACGTCGATCACCGCCACCACGACCCCGCCAAAGCTGCCGTCGGCGTGGTCGATCCGCCGCGACACCACAACCACCATCCTGCCGCTATTTCTGGAGCGAAGCACCGGGCTCACATAGCGTCCGCGATCGGAATGCGTCCGGTGGTACTGAAAATATTCGCGGTCTGCCAACTGGAGCGGCGGGACCGCGGCCTGGGAATCGGCGATGGACGTGCCCGTTTCGTCGATCACGTCCAGGCTCCGCAGGACCGGCAGATTTGCCAGCCGATTCGCCATAAGCTGCCGCAACTGCGCAAGCTGCACCGGGCCGGTGCCGTCGATTTCCGCCCGGTCAACAATCTCGTTCAGGCTGGTATCGGCGAGCCGAAAGGCATCCTCGGCGTGCTGGTCCGCCGACAGCACCAGATTCGCCACCTCTCGCCTGGTTTCGTCGAGCCGCCGCGAACGGTCCTGCCAGGTCCGGTAAAGGTCGTGGCCAACCACCACGACGCAAAGGATCGAGATGATGGCGATCGTCGCTCCGTGCGCCGATCGCCGGTTTCCCGGACCATTGGTGCCGTGAATATTGGAACGGAACGCCATCGTGATCCTTTAGATCGGGGTGCCGGACCCTAGCAAAAAAGTCTTAACATTGTGTTAACTTCGGCCGAACGGGCTTCGCGAGCGGATCGAGCAAGGCCCGCATCCGCCCCGATCGGCGAAGCAATCCCGCGATCAGGCGGTCAACAGGCAAGCAAGATCAGGACCGGCAACTCATAATCAGGACCGCCAGCGAACCACCCCCAAATCAGGCGGTGCCCTGTCCCAGCAGACCACGCCCAGCCAGATTCCGCATTAGCGCACCGGGCCCGAAGCTCCAGGCTTCACACCTGTCCGTGGGCATCATCCGGTTCACCAGCCGACCCAGCTTCGGCGCCGCCACAGTAACGATATCGCCGTACTTATGGGTGAACCCCTGGCCCGGTGTGTCGCGATCCTGGATCGGCGCGAACATCGTGCCCAGGAACAGCACCGCCCCGTCCGGGAACCGGTGATGCGCATTCACCATCTGGGCCACCAGATCCTCCGGGTCGCGGCTGATTTTCGCGATCGAGGACGCACCCTCCAGCGCAAACCCCTCCGGCCCATCCACCCGCAATGTCACGGTTGTCGAGCGGACATCGTCCAACCCGAAGCCACCGTCGAACAACCGCAGCAACGGCCCAATGGCGCAGGACGCGTTGTTATCCTTCGCTTTCCCCAGCAGCAGCGCCGACCGGCCCTCCACATCCCGCAGATTGACGTCGTTGCCCAGCGTCGCACCGACAATCCGCCCGAGCGAGGACACCGCCAGCACCACCTCCGGTTCCGGATTGTTCCACGACGATCCAGGATGAATACCCGCGTCCATCCCGGTCCCGACCGAGGCCATCGGCTGCGCCTTGGTGAAGATCTCGGCGTCCGGCCCAATGCCGACCTCGAGGTACTGACTCCAGGCCCCTTGCTGGATCAGCACCGCCTTCAACCGCATGGCCTCGGGCGACCCCGGCTTCAGCTTGCTCAGGTCATCGCCGACGAGCCGGGAAACTTCCGCCCGGATCGTCCCGGCCGCCTGCATGTCGCCGCGGGCACGCTCCTCGATCACCCGTTCCAGCATGGAGATCGCAAAGGTCACGCCCGCCGCCTTGATTGCCTGCAGGTCGAGCGGCGCCAGTAGCCAAGGACGTCCGGGATCGCGCGTCTCCACCGGCGTGTTGGTCAGCAAGGCATCGACCGGCCCGATCGCCTCACCGTTGGCGGCACGCAACGCAGCGGCCGGATCAGCTGCCTCGCACAGATCCCGCATAGTCGGGAACGTGGCGGAGATATCCAGCACCACGCCATCCCGTACCGCGATCACCGATGGTCCCGCCAATTCCGGACGCCAGATCCGCCCAGCCAGGCTGGCCCCAGCTGCATCGTCGGGCAGGGCAGAACGGACAATGTTCAAAAGCTGGCTCATGACCGGCGTCTCCCAGGTTTGGCGTCAACCTACCCGATGTTGACCGGGAGGGAAGCGACGGCATCCGATGTGGCCCGATTGCCCTGAGTCCACCGCCGCAGGCCACTGGCGGTGTCGGCGATAAGGTTGTAAGCCTCGGACAGCTGAAACTGGCGGTGACAAGCCAGCAGGCATTGCCCGGCACCGCCCCCTCACGCCTCTTCGAATGATGCGGGCAAACGTCCCGCCTTGAAAATGATCGTCGGTTCGTCGTCGTAATCGCCCAGTTCCGCGTCGCCCCAGGTCGAGAACGCAACGACGCCCGCGCGGGCCGGCGCCAGATCCTCCGCTCTCTTGAGCGCGACTTCCGGGGATCGGCAGCGGACCGGCGCATCGGCGATCAACCGAGTGCCTTTGCCAGCCGTGAATGCCTGCACGAGATAGACGGTCTCACGCGCCATGGACGATGTTCCTAACCTGAGGTGCCGGGACGAACCCACTGATATCGCAGACCACGTTGAACGCCCCAATTTCGAAACAAGGAATCACATGCAAGTCCGCGTCGGCTACGAAATCGTCTATGATTGCGTCCAACCGACGCCGATGGTGCTGATGCTGCACGTTCATCATTCCCGAGTCGCCGATATCGTGGTCCCGGATCACCTGATGACAGACCCGGTCCTGCCGGTCCATGCGTATCACGATTCGTTCGGCAACTGGTGCACAAGGATCGTCGCACCGGCCGGCCGCACCAGGATCGCCAGCACCGCCGTAGTCAACGACTCGGGCCTACCCGATCCGTTCGTGCCGACGGCACAGCAACATGCGGTGCAGGACCTGCCGGACGAAACGTTGGTCTACCTTCTGGGCAGCCGCTACTGTGAGACGGATCGGCTGTCGGAAACGGCATGGGCGATGTTCGGCAACGGCCCGACCGGTTGGGCGCGCGTGCAGGCGATCTGCGATTTCGTCCACAATCACATAACCTTCGATTACCTGGCCGCGCGCCCGACCAAGACCGCGTGGGAGGCGTTTAACGAGAAACGTGGCGTATGCCGCGACTACGCCCATCTCGGCGTCGCGCTGTGCCGCGCGATGAACATCCCCGCACGCTATTGCACAGGCTATCTCAGCGACATCAACGTGCCGCCGCC
>JAQGHW010000670.1 GCA_028291505.1 Rhodopila sp.
CACGACTTCCAGACGCCCTATCTGAAGTACGTCCTGGGCGTCATCGGCCTGACGGACGTGGAGGTCATCCGCGTGGAGGGCCATGCCTACGGCCCCGAGGCCGCTGAGAAGGCGATCTCCGGGGCCCTGAGCAAGGTCGCCGAGGTCGCGATCGCCGCCTGACATTCAGCGAGGACCGTCCTGCGCGGGGCGGCCCGTTTCGTATAAAACTCCAATGTCATTCTGAGAATCGGCATCATTCTGCGCTGCGGCTTTCAGAAACCATTCTCTTGCTTGCACGTAGTCCTGGTTCACTCCTTTTCCGTAATAGTAGAACTCTTCCAACGTATCTTGTACGGAATCATCATTCTGCGCCGCCGTCCTTTCATATCAGTTCCGCGCGGCTAGGTTCCCAGCGCGAGTTCCCCGGTCTCGAGGAGCGATTTCAGGTTGGAGAGGATGCGCGGCCAGCCACCGGACACGGCCCCGATAAGTTTCGAATCCGGAAGGTCCATCGTATGGGTGATGCTGAGCTTCACGGCACCGTCTATCGGTTCGAGTTCTATCGTGCAGCGGGAATATCCTTCGGATTTCAGCTCCGGCTTGAATTCGTTGCGCCATTTGAGCACGAGGCGCTTGGGCGGGTCGGCCTCGACGATCTCGCCGGTGTCGGCGACGCGGCCATCCGGGAAGACCAGTTGCCAGGACGAGCCGGGCTTCCAATCGGTCTCCTGATGCATGCCGAACCAGTATTGTCTGGTGAATTCCGAACTTGTCAGCGCCGTCCATAGCTGTTCGGGAGTCGTGCGGATGAAGGTTACATAAACGAAAGTTGATGCGACTGTACTAGTCATGATCTTCTCCTTCAAGGGTCCTCTTGAGTTTCGAAAGTGCGGCCAGGCGCGGGCGCTCGAACTTGCCGATCCAGCGTTCGGCGATGTCGTTGATCGGCACTGGATTGATGAAATGAAGCTTCTCCCGGCCGTGGCGCCGGGTGGATACCAGATTGGCCGCCTCGAGGATGGCGAGATGCTTCGTTACTGCTTGGCGGGTCATACCGAGTCCTTGGCATAGCTCTCCCAATGTCTGGCCGTTTTCGCTGTGTAGCCGATCCAGCAGCTGCCGGCGGCTTGCATCCGCCAGGGCGCGAAAAACGTCGTCGTCGCTCATGCTGTTAATATGCAACCTTTTGGTTGCATGTCAAGCGGGCGTTCGGCGGATCGCGGCATATAAGCATCGGCCAGCGGTTCCTCGCCTCAGACGGCCAAATCGAAGTTATTTTGCTTTCGCGGGCTTGCTTGTGCGTTCCTGCCGCTGGCGACAAAGTAATCAATCGGGCACGGAGTAACACGGTGTTTGCACGGAGTTTCGCTGAGTAGAGATATTTGAATGGATTTGCCCGCGCGGACCGGATCCAAGGATGAAATACACTTCTGCTCGGTGAAACATCCGAACGAACACCGTGAGCTCCGTGTCCGATTGATTACGTCCTTTGCTGCCGCACCGAGACCGGCAGCCTGCCCGACGCGGTCACCACGGAACACCCGCAACGGGTTGGTGACCGGTGGGGGTGAACAGCTGGCGCGAAAAGAGCCAACAGATACGTAAACCGAACGCTGCGTCAGCCTGGTGAAAGGCAGGACGATGGGGGATGAAACCCTCGTGCCCCCTGACATCGGCCCGCTCTTCCGCCACAATATGGCCGGCGTCGGACGGTCCGGCGGCAAGCGGGGAAATGAGATATGAAAGTTGGCTTCATCGGCGTGGGCAACATGGGTGGCCCGATGTGCCGCAACATCATTCGCAATACCAACCATGAAGTCGTGGTCTTCGACCTCAGCCCGGAGGCGGTGAAGGCGTGCACCGACCTGGGGGCGTCGTCGGGCACCTCGGTGGCGGATGTGGCTTCGCGCTGCGATGTGGTGATCACCTCATTGCCGATCCCGCGCGTGGTGGAGGACGTCACCCTGGGGGCCGGCGGCATCGCGGAAAACGCCAAGGCGGGGACGGTGTTTATCGACTTGTCGACCAACTCGCCGGCGACGGCGAAGCGGGTGAACGAGGGGATGAAGGCGAAGGGCATCGCGATGCTGGAGGCGCCGGTGTCGGGCGGCACCGTGCGTGCGACGGATGGCACCATCGTCATCATGGTCGGCGGGGATGAAAAGGTGTTCGAGCAGAACCTGCCGCTGCTGAAGTCGTTCAGCGGCGAGGTGATCCACCTGGGCGAGATCGGCTATGGGTCGACCGCCAAGCTGATCAACAACATGCTGGCGTTCTGCAACTCCGCTGCCGCGGCCGAGGCGTTGATGATCGGCAAGCGTTCGGGGATCGACCTGCGGAAACTGGATGCGGTGATCCGCAATGCCAGCGGGATGTCCAGTGGCTACGCCAGTATGTCGACGAAGACGCTGGCTGGGGATTTCAAGGCGACGTTCGCACTCGATCTGGCGCACAAGGACCTGCGGCTGGCGCTGGAGCTGGCGGACGAACTGGGCGTTCCGGGCCTGATCGCGCCGCAGGTGATGAACCTGATGCGGATGGCGCGGGGGATGGGTCTGGGTTCGTCGGATTCGGCGGCGGTGGTTCGGGTCTACGAAACAGCGCTGGGCGAGGATGTGCGCGCCTGATACAGACGGCGCGTCCCTTGGATTTGCATTGGGGGCGGGGTCGCTTTTGGGCCGGTAGCGAATGGGCTTGGCGCGCGTCCGGGCTGGTGCGTGCCTGGGCTCGCCTCGTCTGGGTCCGGTTCGTCTGGGCTCGCCTCGTCTGGGCTCGCCTCGTCTGGGCTCGCCGTGTCTGGGCCCGCCTCGTCTGGGCCCGCCTCGTCTGGGCCCGCCGTGTTTGGGCCCGCCTCGTCTGGGCGGGTGGCGGATCGGCGGAGGGTAGGGTAAAGTTTTTGCGACCCAATCGGGATCAGGTTAACGTTGTGTTACATTTCGGCGACTGGCGATCACGAGCGTGGGGCGGCCATTCACAGCCTTCTCGGTGCGGTGCAATTTTGTTCTATGTTGTCGTAACGGCTGGCAGAATCTTTAGCTGAGGTAGCGACATGACCGAGAAACATCAGATCCTCGTTGTGGAGGACGACGCGTTGGTATCGGAGGTCATCGCCGCCGCGCTGGACGACAGCTACCCCACAACCATCGTCGAGACTGCTGTCGAAGCGCTGGAACTGCTGCGGCGTGGCGGATTCAGGCTGATGCTGCTGGATTGTACGCTGCCGGGCGGCGTGGACGTCAATCTGCTTCCAGAGGCGGACCGGGCGGGCACAGCGGTCATCCTGATGTCGGGCGATCCCGGGCGGATGGCGAAGTTGACCGATCAGCCCCGACCGTTCGTGCTCAAACCATTCACACTCGCCGGCTTGCTGGACACGGTCGAAACCGTTTTGGCGTCGACCGCTTCGCATGCGACCTGAGGCGCGGTGGATCGAGCGCGCGATAAGGACGTTTCCACAGGCCGCGGCATGGGAGCCAGGGGCATTTGGAAAGACGACATCTGACGCGCCGGCCGTGGGTTCCGATGGCCTGGAGGTTGCTGAAGGCGAAAGGTGGGATGATGGTGGAACGCGGGTTGTCCGCCGGGTATTTTGGCGATCACTTCTGCTTGAACGTGGCTTTTCCCGCTGCCTGGTGACTCCGGTCGGGGGCATGACTTTGTTATGGGGTGGTACCGATTGCCTTGGCGATCGACACCTTCAGGGCGGGCGATGACCTGTTAGCGCTTTGCCCGCCGCCGTCAGGTGATAGCCGTGCGCCGCGGACAGTCCGGCGAGCGAATGACCGCGCTTTTTCAGCGCTGCCAGCACGTCGGGTGGATGCCAATCCGAAACAGGAGGGCGCTCTTGCCGGACCGTATCGGAGTCGTCCATTGTAGGTCCTCAATTCTTCTTCGAGAATTGACTGAAAGTTCCGCAGAGCGTGCGATATCGGCGAAAAGGGACGGCATCCAGATTGAAAAGTGTTTTTGCATGATGGACGGACCGATGAAATCTGTCACGCGTCAAAAAAATTCCGCGGCGGCTCCGGTTGTGGCTCGTGGGGCCGGCGCGGAGAAACAAGCCTTCGTGGAGCGCCTGCAGATCATCCTGACGCACTGGCCAAGCGCGGATCGCCTGGCTCGGTCGATGGGGGTCTCGCCGTCGGCGTTTCGCAAGTGGCTGAAGGGCGAGGCCGAACCGAGCCGGGAGCGTCTGGTTGCGCTGGCCCATGCGGCTGGGGTTGGGGTGGCCTGGCTGGCCGAGGGCGAAGGCCCGGAACCGGTGTTCGAGCCGATGGCGGGCAATCGGCGCCGGCAGGGGGTTCGCGAAACCTCCAATGAGATGGACTGGAGTGAGTTCGTGCTGCTGCCGCGCCGGGCGGAAGCGGCGGCGGCGGGATCGGTCACGCCGGTGGCGCCCTCGGGCAACGCGTTCATGGCGCTGCGGCACGACTGGGTGCGCAGTGTCTGTGGCGTGGAACCGGGCAAGCTGGTGCTGGAGACGGCGATCGGGGAGTCGATGACGCCGACGATTCGGGACGGCAACACGCTGCTGATCGACAGCTCCGACCAGACGTTCCGGAATTTCGGCATCTATGTGCTGGAGATCAACGGGCAGCGCCTGGTCAAGCGGGTGCAGCGAAAGCACGACGGCAGCCTGGTGCTGATCAGCGACAACAGCGCCTATCAGGCGGACGCCGTGGACAAAGAATCCGCCGATGATGTCTCGGTCGTCGGCCGCGTCGTATGGGCCGGCGGCACGGTGTAACTGGCCGCCGTTCGGTGCAACCGATGTTCCGATGCACGCAGATGACGAGGGTCTTTCGGGGTTGATTGGTTGGCAACGATCGCACGGTTGCCGTGCGTGCCTGCCAAGACCGCAGCCTGATTCGTGCGTCTTTGGCGATGCTGGGCATGCAGGGGCATGTTAGCGGACAGGTTGGCTGTGGTGCGCGGCGTTGATGGTTGACGTTCCGGCTGATCGCGGGAATATCGGGCGAGCACATCGACCGAACTGTCGCACTCCCCTACCCTCACCGCGGTCACACTGTCCAGGCCACAGCACATAAATCACGTCGCCATCGGAGGAACCGTCCAGTGACAACAACGAGATCGCCGCTGACCAGAGCGTTGGGCCAATTCGTGGCGGAGTTGTCGCCGAACCGCCTGCCGGAAGAGGCAGCGCGGGTTGCCCGCATGGGGTTCATCGACACGATCGGCACCATGATCGCGGGGCGCAACGAAGACTGCGTGCGCATCATGACCGAGACGCTGGCGCCCGGTGACGGTCCGGCGACGCTGACCTTCGGCGATCGCCACGCCCCTGCCCCGGAGGCTGCCTGGATCAACGGCACGGCCGCTCATGCGCTGGACTATGACGATGTGGCGCTGCGTGGGCATCCCAGCACGGTCCTGGTGCCGGCCATCCTGGCGGAGGCGGAACATCTTGGGTCCTCCGGTGCGGACATGATCACCGCCTATGTGGCGGGCTATGAGACGTGGGCCGAACTGTTCCGGCGGGATAGCGGGCTGCTGCATCAGAAAGGGTGGCATCCGACGGGGCTGTACGGGGCGGTGGGTGCTGCCGCGGCGTGTGCCAAGCTGCGCAAGCTGGATGCCGAGAAGGCCGCCATCGCGATCGCGCTTGGGGCTTCGCAGTCGGCCGGGCTGATGTCGAACTTCGGCACGATGACCAAGCCGTTCCATGCTGGCAAAGCGGCCCATGCCGGTATTATGGCGGCCCGTCTGGCGGAAGCCGGGTTCACCGCCAACACCGACGCGCTGGAACATCCTCAGGGGTTCCTGCACGCGATTTCCCCCACCGGGACCGAGGATCGCGACGGTGAGAGCCGCGCCGGCACGGAATGGGCGATCCTGTCGCAGGGGCTGGGTATCAAGAAGTATCCAACTTGTTACTGCACTCACCGTGCCATCGATTGCGTGCTGGATCTGGTGAACGGCAGTCCGATCAAGGCGGACGACGTGGAGAAGATCACGGTCAACCTCAGCGATTATTTCGCGACGGTGTTGCGTAATCACCAGCCGGACACGGGGCTGGCGGCGAAGTTCAGCATCGAGTTCTGCATGGCGAGCGGGATTGTCGCTCAGCGGGTCGGGTTGCGGGAACTGACCGACGACTTTGTGCAACGGCCTGATATCCAGGCGTTGATGAAGAAGGTGGAGATCGTTACTACCTCGACGTATGACCCCGAGCTGCCGGGGGCGGCGTTGAGCGATCAGGTGACGGTGAGGCTAGCGGGGGGCCGGACGATTGAAGGCGAGCCTGTCGCCCGCGCCACGGGTCATCCGTCGCGTCCGCTGACCGATCAGCAGCTGTACGACAAGTTCGCGGATTGCCTGGATGCGGGTGCCTCGCCAATCCCGGCCGATATCCTGTTCAGGCGGCTGTCGGCGATCCAGTCGATCAATGCGCGCGACCTTACCGCGCGGGTTTGACGGTGGGGATCGGGCGCCGGATCGTCGTTGGTTCGGCGCTTGCGGCGCCTTTCATCCGGACGGCGCGGGCTAATCCGATCAGGATGAGGGTGTCGGTCGATACTTCCCCCAGTCACGGGCGGACGCTGTCGATGGCCGACTTCCTGAAAAAGCTGGAGGCCGCGTCGCAGGGTGAGATCG
>JAQGHW010000694.1 GCA_028291505.1 Rhodopila sp.
GCGGTGCGGAAGCTGGCACGGGGGTGGAGTTAGCCCGATCGCCTGGCCGCCTGACCAGCCTAACCCGCACCGGCGTTTAAGCACGGGCTGCGACGCGCGAACGGGCGCAGGCTTGGCAACAACCGGCCAATGTCGTCGCCAGCCAGCAACTGCGCACGACCGGCCGCCGACAGACTGGCCGGGCGGATCGCAGGGGATTCGAACGAGCCGCTGATACGGACGGGCACGTCGAGCGCCAACAGGCCGGTGGTTCGGGCGTCACTCGCAACGGTGATGTCGATCTGGTGGCGATAGATATCGAATGAGCCTCGCCCGGTAATGGTGCCATTCGCGCTGCGGATGCGGATCGGCGATATTGTTCCTGCACCGGCGCGAATATCCAGCACCGCGATAAGGCAGGAGATCGGGGTCATTTCGCCCTTCGAACGGAAAATCCCTCGCGCGTCGATCGCGGCAAGCTCGATGATCCGGCGCGAGATGCTGCCGCTGTTCATGGCCAGCACCGCGGACATCCGAGCGCCGCGGGCCGCCTGGTTCAGCGTGGCTCCGGCCGCCTCCACCGAGACCCTGCCATCCATTTGCCCGAGCACCGGCACGTCGCCAAAACCGAGCAGCTTGCGCAGCGCCTGAACGTCCATGCGATTCATGTCGACGTCCGCCGTTACGACGCCGGTGTCGCGAGGGCCGGCTTCAATCTTCCCGGTGGCCCGGAACGGTGCCCCGAGATAGCCCACCGAAAGCACATCGACAGTGATCAGGCCAGGTTTCACGGAGCCGCCAAACGTTACGTCAGTGAAACCGAGCCCGGCATAGGCGAGTTCGCGCGCCGACAGCTTGGCCGCGATCAACGTATCCGGCGCGCGGTCGACCGACAGCGGCACATCCGCACCCGCGGCCGGACCCTTTTTCTTGCCGCCGAGCAGGGCGTCCACATCAAGCCGGGCGAAGGCGAGGTCGACCGTGACGTCATCGGGCTTGCCATGCAGCCCCTCGACAAGCTTCAGGTCAGCCGCGGTGATCGTGTCCTTGTTCAGCGCGCCGGATGCCCGGGTCAGGTGCCAGAGCAGACCGTCATGCTCGAACGGACCGGCGAGCCGAAGCGACGCGTCGAAGTCACCGGATTGGCCGGCAATCGCCAGGAGCGTCGCGGCGGTGGGCGCATCGAGCTCCAGCCGGCCTTTCGCACCATCGGCGTTCAGCGGATCCGTCAGCGTGCCCTGAAAGTGCAGCGTGGTGTCGCCGGAGGTGACGTGCATGTCGGCGGGGTACGGGGTCGCGGCGTCGCGCAGCACATCCAGCGAGGCGAGATCGGCCTGAAGCTTGACGGGGTTGCTGTTGTACGACCCGCTGGCGGTGACACGGACGGGCTGGTCCGCGGCCTCCGTGCGGATCTGAGCCTGGTCCAGATTCGTATCCAAGACATTGCCCTCTGAGGTTCGGAACACCACGTCGCCGGTCAGTTCCGCGTCGAGCAGGGTCGGAACGTCGGCGCGACCGTTCCCTCGCGGCGGCGCGGTCTGGCCGGCGGCTCCGAACTTCCAGTTCTTCGCGCCATTCGCGGTATGCTCCAGCAACAGCCGCAGGCCGCTCACCCGCAACGTGCGCAACACCACTGGCCCGTGCAGCAGCGACAGCGCATCGATATCGGCGCTGGCGCTGGGCAGCGTCATCATGTCCGGCTGGCTGCCGCCGGGCAGGTTGTCGAGCCGAAAATCGCGCAGCTCGGCATGCAGCCAGCGTCCGGGCGTCACGTGCAGCGAGGCGATGGCAACCTTGCGATCGAGCGAGGCGGTCAGGCGTTCGGACACGAGAGAAGCGAAGTTATAACGGTCCCCGAACATGAGGAACGCGCTGGCCACCGCGATCAGCAGGACGACGAGGCCCAGCCCGACGGCGAGAGTCCAGCGCAGTGCGCGTCGCAGCGGGACCCTACCTCACCGGATCGGCGGGGCGTACTGCAGCCCGCCCTTCGACCAGATGTTGTTGATGCCGCGGGGCACGCCCATCGGCGTAATGTTCCGGTCCCAAACCTCGCCCAGGTTGCCGACCTGCTTGATCACGTTGTAGGCCCACTTGTTATCCAACCCCAACGCCTTGCCCATGTCGCCCTCAAGCCCAAGCAACCGGCGGACGTCGGGATCGGTGCTGGTCATGAACGTGTCCACATTGGCACTGGTGATGCCCTTCTCCTCGGCGGTGATCATCGCGATGAACGTCCAGCGCACGATGTCGAACCACTTGTCGTCGCCCTTACGAACCATCACGCCCAGCGGTTCCTTGCTGATGATGTCGGGCAGCAGCACAAGATCGTCAGCCTTCGGCCCCTGGCTGAAACGGAACGTCGCCAGCGCGGAGGCATCGGTCGAATATGCATCGCAGCGGCCGGACAGAAATGCGTTCTGCAGTTCCGGCAGGTCCTGGATCAGGATCGGCGTGAACTTCATGTTGTGCAGCCGGTAGAAATCGTTGATCGCGAGTTCCGTGCTGGTGCCGGGCTGCACACAGATCGTCGCGCCGTCCATCTCCTTCGCCGACTTCACGCCGGCCGATTTCTTCACCAGGAAGCCGGTGCCGTCATAGTAGTTCACCCAGGCGAACTCCAACCCCAGGTTTGCCTCACGCCCGAGCGTCCAGGTCGTGCTGCGCGACAGCAGGTCGACTTCACCGGATTGTAATGCGGTGAACCGGTTCTGCGTCGTGGTGGCGACGAACTTCGTCTTGCTCACATCGCCCAACGCCGCCGCGGTGACGGCGCGACAGGAGTCCGCATCCAGTCCCTTCATCACGCCCTGGCTATCGGGCAGGGAGAAACCCGGCACCTGACCGGACAACCCACACAGGACCTGGCCACGGCCCTTGGCTGCGTCCAGCGTTGTCGATCCGGATCCCTGTGCGGCGGCCGGTTGTCCCCAGCCCGTGCCCATCAGGAGGCCGGTCAGCAAGGCGAGCCCACCGATTCTAGAAACTCGTCTCATTCCCCATTCTCCCCAGCTATGCGACATCGCGCATCACGGGCGGACTGTGCGGTGCCTCGGCCACAAGATCAATGGCGGCATGGTTAGCTGCCCGGGTGCCTGCTTCCACCGCCGCAGCGTGCTCCCGCAGGCCGGCGCGGCGGAGTCCATCGGCGTAGCGCGCCAGATCCTGGGGCTGGGTGAGAGGCGACCGCAGGACCGCGTCCTCAACCGAAAAGCCTGGCTCCAACTCCAACAGCCTGACCAGCACCTCGGCCGCCTCCCGGGTCCGATCCATCAGCCCGAGGGCCGCCAGGTAACTTTTATGAGCGGAAGAAAACAACGGGTTCAGTTCGGTCGCCCGTCGCCCCGCGTCGACCGCGCTGACATAATCGCCAAGCAGTGAATGCACGATGAGCAGCGACGTGTCGAAAAAGAACACGTGCGGGTCCGAAGGCGACAGGCGCCGCGCCTGGTTGATCCGCCGCAACCCCTCCTCATGCTGACCGGAATAGACGTGCGCAAGGCCGGAGAAACACCAGGCGATCGCGAGGTTCGGATTAAGCGTGATCGCTCGGTCGTGCAGCGCGATCGCCTCCTCCGGATGCTTGCCCAGGAAGCCGCGCACATGCCCCGCCAAGGTCATTGCGCGCGCGTCGCCGGGATCGAGCATCACCGCATGTTCCGCCAGCCGAGCCGCCTCGGCCGAGGATTCCGCAGGATCCGGCGCCCACCCCTGCCCGACATAAAGCAGGTTCCAATAGGCCAGCCATCCATGGGCTATGGAACTGCACGGATCGGCACGCAGCGAGGCTTCCAGCAGCCGGCGGGCATCGAGGAAGCTGCTGCGTTCCAGCCGGTAGATCGCCGGCAGCGCCTGCAGCACCAGATCCTGGGCGGTCAGGTCGTCCGACAGCCTGCCCGCCGTTCGCCGCCCCTCATGCTTCATCAACTCGGGATCGACCTGCGCAACGATGGTGGCCCCTAATTCATCCTGCATGCTCAACGGATCAGTCATCGGACGGTCGAACCGGCCGGCCCACGCGATCTCTCCACCTGCCCGCATGTCGATCAGGCGGACGATGATCCGAACCCGGCCGAGCCCATACTGGATCGTGCCGTCCAGGACGAGATCCGCCTCCAGCGCGGCCCAGGCACCCGCGGGGGGATCGCCCCCTGCCGTCGCGGTCTGCCAAAGGCTATCCGGGATGCAGGAAATCCAGCGAAACCGGGACAGGCCGGCGGAGATCTCCGCGGCGAGCCCTAGGGCGAATCCGTCATCGTTGTCGGCACCGATCGTGCGCATCGGCGCCACCCGCAGCCGCAGCGCCGCCCTGCCGCGTCGGGGGCCGATTCGAGGTGGCGTGGGCATGTCCTGGTCTGCCGCGAAGCGATTACCAGGATTGGCAGGGCCGGTGGCCCGCCAGGCGCCGGCCTGCGTGCGAATACGTCCAATCAGGTCCTCGGTTTCCGGTGAAGCCCGGCCGTCCGCATGTTCGGCGAGCACGTTACGGCACCGGTCATAGGACAACATTGCCGCCCCAAGGTCGCCAAGTTCCGCGTGGCTGCGCATGATCGTGCGCCACGCGCCCTGATGCACCCGGTCGATACCGATCAGTTGTTCCGCCGCTTCGATCGACGCAACAGGGTCCTCACATCTGGCCAGCAGGCTTTCGCCGATCGTGCGCCCGATGCGCTGGAACCTGACTCTCTCATCTTCCAGCCACCGGTCGAACGCGGGATCAAGACCGTTCAGGTCCTCCAGCAGCACTTCTTCAAAACGACTGAGGATTTCAGCGGATATGACCGCGGGTTGGGCCAGCTCTAACGCATCGACCTCCAGCCCCGCACCGCGAATCGACAAGTGATGGCGGTCGGTGACGAACAGATGGCTCCATCCCGCACCCAATGTGTCCTGCAGCTCGTGCACGCTCTGGCGCAGGGAGCCACGGGCCTGTTCCTGCTCACGCCTGCTCCAAAGTAGTGAGGCCAGCTGCTGGCGCATGACGGGTTTCGGACTGGCCATCGCCAGGATGGCGAGCAAGGCGCGCGCCTTGCGGGTCCGCGGCAGGTAACTTCTTCCCTTCGAATCATCCACCGCCATGTGGCCGAAGAGGCGCAGGCGCAGTGCCGCCGTGTCATCGGAAGCCACCTGCGTGTCCTGGGTACGTGAGGCTTGTCGACGAATGGCGACACCCTTCTTAGACGGAGGCGAATTTCATGATGGGTCTGCAACCCGAACGAGTGCCATGTTCCAGTTTGTATCGAAAGGCGCGATCAACGGCAACATGTCTGCGGCTGAAACATCACGAAATCGTGAAGTCTATCAGGCGCTCTTCGATGTTTTCGGTAGGACTTTCTTCTGAACTCCCCCGCCAAGCCAAATTCTTTTATAGGTCCCCCGATTGGTGACAGATGTTGGTTCATGCCCCAATATCGTGGACCACTGGATGGAGGAGGATGAATTGGCGGTCGAAGGCTTGACGTTGCCGGTGCAATCTCGTGCAGCGACGCAGGCGTGGTTTCGCCGCGGCCTGGGGTTGTGCCTGTGTATCGGCATCGCCGCGCTGGCGGAGATAGGCGGATCCTTCGCACCCCTGGTCGGTGCGCCATTGTTCGCCATCGCCATCGGCGTGCTGGTCGCCAACGCGGTGCCCGCCATCGCACAACAGAAGTCGCTGCGGATATCCGACACCAGCAAGCTATGCCTGAAGGGCGGCATCATCCTGCTGGGAGCAAGCCTGGACCTGGGTGACATCGTCCGGACCGGCGTAGGCTCCCTGCCGCTGCTGGCAGTCACCATGGCATCCGGCCTCATCTGCGCTTTGTGGTTGGGCAAATCGCTTGGGATAGACTGGCGAATGCGCTGCCTGATCGGCATCGGGACGACAATCTGCGGGGCATCCGCCATCGCCGCCCTGGCACCGGTGATCCGCGCGAAAGCCGAGGAAATCGCCTATTCGGTCACCGTCGTGTTCTTCTTCAACATGGTGGCCGTGTTCACCTTCCCGGCGCTGGGGCATCTGCTGGGGTTAACCGACAACGGCTTCGGCATATGGGCCGGCACCGCGGTTAACGACACGTCGGCTGTGGTCGCCGCCGGGTTCGCCTTCAGCCAGGCGGCCGGCACCACCGCGACCATCGTCAAGCTGACCCGCACGACGCTGATCATTCCGCTGGTGCTGGGCTTCGGCCTGATCCTGCCGTTCGTGGTAAAGGATGAGACCGCGGCATCGCAGTCGCTGGCCAAACGGGTCTATGCCGCGGTTCCGACCTTCATCATCCTGTTCGTCCTTGCCGCGGCAGCCAACACCGCGGGGCTGATCGGTCCCCATGCGATGCAGGTGCAGATGCTGGGCCGGATCGTGATGGTCGTTGCGTTGGCCGCGGTTGGGCTGCAAGGCCATTGGCGCGCCTTCGTCGGCGCGGGTAGCCGGCCACTCGTCCTGGGTCTGGTGACGTGGTTTGTGGTCGCGGTGTCAGGACTGGCGGTGCAATCCTGGACACACACGCTTTGAGGGCAATTTCCCAACGCGCGGATAATTTTCAAGTTTGGTGAATATTGTAGGAAATTCGTCTTGACTGGGGTTTATAATCCGACTAAATCTGAACCCGCCAACAGGATAGCTACGTTCAGCAGGCTCGGCAGCTAAGAATTCATCAAGCTTCCGCGGTCTTCTGAACCACGGACCCAGCGATTTTGGCTGATTCCGTGCAAACCTATCGAAACGAATTTTGAACAGGGCAGTTCGCCATCAGGCGGCTGCCCTGTTTCTGTTGGCGAGCTTTATTGAACGAGGTGTTTGAAATGCAGTATTGTGCGAAGACCGACGTCAAATACCCCGTCAGGGCGATTGCCCACCGGACCGTCGACAGCGGCAAGATCCGCCTTGGCGGCGCCAGCCGTCTACCGGTGAAAACCACCGATAGCGGCAAGATCCGTCTCGGCGGCGCCAGCCGTCTGCCGGTCCGAACCGCCTGAGACCTCGCAGCGTATAGACGCGGGAAACTCGGGACTGCGGTAACCACGAAACGCTGAGATCATGCTCGCCCAAGGATATATTCCTGGCGAGCATTCGGATCGGGGGTCGATCTCGGCGCGGCTTTCCATTCGGCGATGTCTTGGGCACCCGTTTTTGGTGGACTTGTCCTGGGGCGGCCGGATGGGAGCGAGCATTCCCTCACCGGAGCCCGTCGCGGATAGCCCGACCGGCGCCGTCCAGATTTCATGAAACCCACTCATCGCCGATGCAAAGGTGCGCCAGCATGTTCCGTGCCAACGATCCTATTGTGCGTTTCCATCAGCTCACCAGTCGCGGCCGAGCGCCGATGCGGGCGGACAGGTCTGCGATGGGCACGCTGCCGATGCGGGCGGTGCAGTATTGCGAAGCGTTGACCAGCGCGACCGCCTTCGGATGGTGGCTGTTTCCGCCGATCGATCTCGAGTTGCTCTGGGACGGCAGTGACGTCTTCTGGCGCTGCGACGAAGCGCCGGATTGGATGCCGTTGCAAACGGCGGCTCAGCTTCCGGATTATGTGGAGGAGTTCGACCGTGTCGCGCCGGCGGCGCTGAAGGGGTGCTCGCCGCCTTTCCTCACCGCTTTGCCGGAACCCGGAACCGTCCAGCTCTGGACCGGCCTGATCGCCCAGACCGCTCCCGACTGGCATCTGCTCGTGCGGGCACCGGTCAATCTGCCGCCTGCGGGCGGGATCTGCCTGTTCGAAGGGATTGTCGAGACCGATCACTGGTTCGGCCCGCTGTTCACCAATATGCGGTTCACACGCAGCCACATGCCGGTTCGCCTGCGGTCGGACTACCCGCTGGTCCAGGTCCAGCCGGTGCCGCGGCACAGCTACAGCAACGACACGCTCGACCGGATGCAGGTGACGCCCGGGCCGTCCGAACTGACCGCCGAACATTGGGACGCGTACCATGCCTCGATCGTCGAGCCGAACAGCCGGCCGAACCGGTCCTTCGGCGCCTATGCCACCACCGCCCGCAAGAAGCGGCATCAATGTCCGCAGGGTGCGGGTGCGGCGGACGGACGCGGTCCGGGAGCGTGCCCTGTAACACATGCGAACATACCATGAGCCGCGTGCGGATGCTGGAATTGTTCGCGTCGGCGTTCGGCCTGGCGGGAATGTACCTGGGATCGAGCACGTCACGCGGCGCCCTGTGCTACGCCGTGGCTGTCCCGTGCCTGATCGTGTGCGTCTACGTCCGGCGATTGTGGGGGCTTCTCCCACTGAATGTCGCGCAGGCGGTGGTGATCGGGATCAACCTTTGCCGGGCGTTCTAGAGCGTTTCTAGGCTGGCTGGAAACAGTCAGCATGCTCTAGACCATTGTTTTCACGAGAAACTTTGTCAGCCGGACTGTTTCCGGACACCAGACTAGCAGATCGGGACGAGTCGCATGCATCCGGCTCGGCGGCCTGCACTGAACAGGAACGCGACGAGTTGACCGGCGACCGGGAAGCCGCTGGTACGGGTCACCGACGTCAGGCCCCACAAATCCTGCACCGCATCCGCCGCACCCATCAGCACCGCATCGCCGTCCGTCAACAGCAAGATCGGCAGACCGCGGCTATATCGTGCGACCAGCTTCATGGTGTGGAAGCCGTCCTGGTCCACGCCTTCGACATCGGCGATCACCGCCATCGGCACTTGTTCGCACAACACCTCGGCAAGGTCTGTCCCAGCCGAGACGACCTCCATCCGCAGCTCCAGAAATTCGCAAACGGGTGCGAGCTTTTCGATCGCGGCCGGATCGTCACTGACAATGACGACAACACCCTGATGGGTAGCGGTCATGGTGCCCGCGAAGTCGTGATCCTGAAATAGATTTTTGGGGGCAAGCATATTCATGGCTTTTCTGCCTTCTGCGAACGGACCCGGCTTTAGCTGGGCGGACGATCACATTCTGGTGAGAACACGCGCAAAAAGGTAGACAGGATGGGGATAGTTCTGCGTCGTATTTCGGCATTTTTCCGTGAATAATCGTGAATTACATACGACTCGGTTACCGCGCGGCATTCGGCGGTCGTCAGGGGCTGATCGCCTCGCCTGGGAACACCCCCCAGAATTGCCCCCGGTGCAGGTATCCACGGTTGGAACCCGTCTGCACGTTGCACCAATCCGACGCGGCCTCACACGAGCGGATGCGGCCGATCACCCCGGGCTTGAGGATGGCAACGGCCGAGGCAGTGTCACTGGCATCCGACCGCAGCGTCGCATCAGCCTTCTGCACGATGAAGCTACGGCGTCCCATCAGGGTAGCCTGATGAACCCATCCCTGGATACCGTCGGCGTCACGCACCCAGCGCCAGACGTCGAACTCCCGCTCGATTTCCACCGGCAGGTCGCGGCGTTTGTACACCCAGTCGATGCGATACCGTGAGCCTGGCCCGGCTCGCATGTTCACGTCGTCGGAGCGGAGGGAGGCAAAACGCGGCAGTTTCGCCACGGCGCCCTCGGGCTTTTCGGGATCGGGCAGCTTTTCCGGCTGTCCGCTCTTGGTGTCGGCTTGTGGCGAGGCCGGCACGGCGGGCGGCGGCGCGGGCCTGGCCGGCACCGCTTCACCGCGAGTAGCCGCGGTAGCGGGTCCCGGCTTGCGCGGGTGGGTCGGGCCATGCGGCGGGACCACGGGCGTCTTGCCCGAGCTGTTATTCTCGGTTTTGTGAACGGGTCCCCTGGGGGCGGGGGCGGGTGGTTTTACCGGCTGATCGCGCGGTGGGGCAGGCGGTACCTGAAGTATGCCGGGCGGCGGAGCACTCTGGGCCCGAACCGAACTACCCCCAATGGTCAGAAGCCACGCCAACGCCAACAGGATACGAACGGGGGGACACATGAGTTACCCCTGCCAAGTCGCGCCGAATCGAGTCAATCGCATGTTTGCGAATGACTCAGATCGTGATCACCTGTCCAGCCCCGACGGCGGAGAGAAACGTGGCGATACCGGCCACCTCGACCTGAGGCAACAGCAGGGCCGGGTCCAGCGCTTCGGCCCGCAAACCAGCCTCGCAGGCGATCAGCCTGACGTTCAGTTCCAGACAGGCGTCCCGCAGCGTTTCCAGGCCGGCGACACCTCGGGCCTGAATGCGGGCATCCCGATCGGCGTCGGACAGGCCGGACCAATCCCGGCAAAGCGCGGCACAGCCTTGGTTGGTGGCGAACAGCACGACGTCGCGACCCAGCGCCGCTGCCCCTGAGGCAACGACGAACGCGTAATGCGCCCGGTCGTGCGAACCCGACAACAGCAACACTCCCAAGGTCGGATCAGACGGCACAGGCGGGTGCTTCGGGAATGCCGTGTGCGCTCAGGTCCTTGATCGTCGCTTGCGGCCCACACAGCGCACAGGATGGATCGGGTCGCAGCTTGATGGTCCGGAACCGCATTGCGAGCGCATCCCAGAGCAGCAGTTGGCCGGACAGCGTGTCACCGATGCCGAGGATTTCCTTCAGCACCTCGGTTGCCTGCAATGTCCCCATGACGCCGGTGACCGCGCCCAGCACGCCGGCCTCGCTGCATGTCGGCACGGTGCCGGGTGGCGGCGGTTCGGCGTAGAGGCAGCGATAGCACGGGCCGCCTTCGTGCGGCTTGAACACAGAAAGCTGGCCCTCGAAGCGCAGTACCGCGGCGGAAACCAGGGTCCGTTTTGCCAACGCGCAGGCGTCGGCGATCAGGAAGCGCGTGCCGAAATTGTCGGTGCCGTCGCAGATGATGTCGTACCGGCCGATCAGGTCCAGGGCGTTGCCGGCATCCAGGCGCGTGGCATGGGTCTCGACCCGCAGATCGGGGTTGATCGCGGTCGCCGCCCGGGCGGCCGAAGCAACCTTCGACATGCCGATCCGGTCGGTGGTGTGCGCGACCTGGCGTTGCAGATTGGACAGATCGACGACGTCGTCATCGACCAAACCGATTGTGCCGATCCCCGCCGCCGCCAGATACAGCAGCAACGGCGATCCCAGGCCGCCGGCGCCGACCACCAGCACCCGCGCCGCCTTCAGCTTCGCCTGGCCGATGCCGCCGACCTCCTGCAGGAGGATGTGGCGGGAGTAGCGCTGGATTTCGTCTTCGGTGAAATCGAGGTCCATGATCATGATGATAGGATGACGACGCGGCTGATGACAGGGGTCGGATGATGCAACACAGCCAGACCGAGGACACCGCCCTGGTGCTGTTCTCCGGCGGTCAGGATTCTGCCACGTGTCTTGCCTGGGCTTTGGCCCGTTATCCGCATGTGGAGACGGTTGGCTTCCACTACGGCCAGCGCCACGCGATCGAGATGGATTGCCGCGAACCAGTCCGGCAGGCGCTGGCTTCGTCCCGGCTGGGCGTGGGCCATGTCGCCCGGCTGGGCGCGGATCATGTCGCCCGGCTGGGCGCGGACCACATCGTCGATCTGACGGCGGCGATCGCTGGCCTCGGCCAGACCGCGATGACCGCGGACATTGCGATCGAGATGGGTCAGGGCGGCCTGCCGAACACCTTCGTCCCCGGTCGCAACCTGCTGTTCCTGACGTGCGCCGCCGCCATCGCCTATCGCCGAGGGCTGCGCCGGATCGTCACCGGGGTCTGCGAGACGGACTACTCCGGCTACCCGGACTGCCGGGACGACACGGTCAAGGCGATGCAATTGGCGCTGAACCTGGGGATGCAGCGGCGCTTCGTGCTGGAAACCCCACTGATGTGGCTCGATAAAGCGGCGACCTGGGCACTGGCGTTCGAGCTGGGCGGGCACGGTCTCGTGGAGGTCATTCGCGAACACACCCATACCTGCTATCTGGGCGACCGAACCAATCGTCACGCCTGGGGTTTCGGATGCGGGACCTGCCCGGCCTGTCTTCTGCGCGCCCAGGGGTGGGAGCGTTGGACGGCCGGCGGCAGTTCTGGAGCGTATCCCCAGCGAGACATCACCTGACGGGAGACTATTGTATGAAAACGCTTTTCGCCCTCGCGTTGCTGGCATCCTGCGTAGCCACGACCGGCGCCCGGGCCGCCGAGGGGATCTCGATCCGCGCCAACACGGCCGGCGAACTGGCCGAACTGTGCGGAGCCAATCCGCGAGAGCCGGGGGCGGACGCGAAGATCAACTTCTGCCACGGCTTTGCTCAAGGCGCGATCGACGTCGCTCGCCAGCACCTGGCCGACAAGAAGCTGTTCTGCTTTCCATCGTCCCCGCCCAGCCGAACCGCGACTCTGAATGAGTTTGTCAGCTGGGTACGGGCACTGCCTGAACACCGGAGCCTGCCCTCGACGGACGGGCTGTTCAAGTTCATGGGTGAGCGCTTCCCCTGCAAGTAACGGCGAGACCGACAGGGTGCCGGCCGGCATTCCCTTTTTGGGTCATCGCCCGGCGTGTCCCTCCCGGGCTGATCCACCGTCTGACGCTTGGGGGCCGAACGGACGGACGCATGGGCATGTCTTTGGAGACACGGGCGCGTTGTCTTTGGAGACACGGGCGCGTTGTTTTCCGCAAGCCTGCTCCGAACCCGACGCGGCATTTGCTGGCAAAAGGTTCAGCATGCCGAGACAGGATCCGCCGCGGCGTATGAACCACGCTCTTGAACGCAACACTGGCCCGGCGAGAGAAAACCGATGACAGACACCGTCGCCGTCACCTTCAATCTGCGCCCGACCGAACGGGCGGTCATTGCCGACGCGATCGGCGGCGTTGCGCGGCTGGTGTATCTCGCCGACCTCGACGCCGCCGGACGAACCCGAACCCTGGGCGAGGCGTCCGCCATCCTGGCGCGTGACACCGGCAAGGATCTGCATCCCAACGAGGCGCAGCACATTCGATCGGCCCGCCTGATACAGTTCCTCACCGCCGGCATCGACTTCGTGCCGCTCAACGCGTTGCCGTCCGGCATCCCCGTCGCCAGCAACGGAGGTGCCTATGCCGAACCGATGGCCGAACACGGATTGGCCATGGTCCTCGCCGCGGCCAAGCGCCTGCTGATCGAGCATGCCGCACTCGCCCGCGGCGAATTCAACCAGCAGACGCGCAATCGAACGCTGTCGGGCAAGGTCTGCGGCGTTCTGGGTTTCGGCGGCATCGGCGTCGCCACCGCCAGGTTGATGCGAGCGATGGGCATGCGGATCCACGCCATCAACCGCCGTGGCCGGGCCGACGAGCCAACCGACTGGATCGGATCGGTTGCCGATCTGGACGCGCTGCTGACGGCCGCCGACGTTCTGATTGTCAGCACGCCGCTGACCCCAGCCACCAAAAACCTGATCGGCGCGCGAGAACTCGGGCTGATGAAGCCGGACGCCATTCTGGTGAACCTCGCGCGCGGCGAGGTCATCCAGGAGGCGCCACTATTCGCCCATCTACAGGCGCATCCGGGTTTCTTCGCTTGCATCGATGCCTGGTGGGTCGAGCCAATCCGGCACGGCGCCTTCCGCATGGATCATCCGTTCCTGTCGCTGCCGAACGTCATCGGCTCGCCTCATAATTCGGCGTCCGTTCCGGGTATGACCGAGGCCGCGCTGCGGCGGGCGGTGGCCAATATCCGGCGCGCGCTGGACGGGGCGACGCCGCATTACATCGTGACGACTGAGGAACGGATGAACTAACCGTTCTCAACCAGGCGGACGAATGCCAGTAGCTGCGAGGCTTCCACGTCGGACACGGCGACGTAGGTCAGGCCGCCTGCCCGCCAGCGGACGACATTGAAGCCATCTCGGGACTCCTGTCTTGGTGCTGCGTCCGTTGCGTCGCCGGACAGGAAGGCGAACAGGTTGATCACGTGCTTGTCGCGGCGATACACGATCGCGGCCGCACGGTGACCATCGACATAATCCAGCCTTCCGCCGACCAGCGGATACCCCTCGGCGACGAAATCCTTGACCACCGGCGACAGGTCGAGCCGAGCGGAGAGCCATGGCTTGACCGTGTGCTGATCGCTGGTCGGGATGTCGGTCAGATGGTCCGCCATCATCGATCGCACATGGTCGGCCACGACATCGGCGACCATCGCATCCGGCGGCGTCGCTCGGGTTACCGCCAGGGTCAGCGCGACGCCGGCGAGACTTCCCGCCATCGCCGCACCCGTGAAGCCGAAACGGAACGATCGCCGACTTGCGGGGGGCGGCGCTTCACGCGGCAGCGCGGATGCGATCCGCATCGCCAGCGCCGGCGGGGCACGATGGACCGGCAGATTGGTGCGCAATGCGGAACGCATCGCCTGAATCACCTCCAGTTCGGCCAGGCAGGACGGACACCGGGCGATGTGGCGGCCCAGGAAAAAGCGCCGGACCGGGCCAGTCTGACGATCCGCGTACGCAGGCAGCAAGCGCTTGGTGCGGTCGTGATTCATGGCCTCTTCTCGTTGTTTATCCACGCCTTGCGCAGCGCCAGCCTGGCCCGGGACAGGCGAGACATCACCGTGCCGGCCGGAATGCCCGTGACGGTGGCAATATCCTTGTACGAGAGGTCTTCAATCTCCCGCAGGATCAGTATCTCGCGGTACTCGGCCGGCAATTGAGCCATCAGGATACCGAGGGTTTCACTATCGACGCGGTCCAGCAGCATCGCCTCCGGGCTTGGGTTCGGGTCGGTCCAGTCAAGATCAGCCGGCGCCGGCTGGAAGAGCCGCTGCCCCGAACGCGTGTCTTTCAACCAATCGAGGAAACTGTTGCGCACTATGGTCAACAGCCACACCCGAAAGTTGTCGCCACGGAAAGTGTCGAGGTAGCGGAAGGCACGTAGATAGGCATCCTGCACAACGTCCTCGGCATCCGCCGTGTTACCGGTCAGCCAGCGCGCGAGGCCGAACGCCGCGTCCAGATGCGGCATCGCCAGCAATTCGAATCGTCGGTTCCGCGGATCCGTCGCCAATTGTTGCATCCCGTGCGAAGCGGTCGTCGTGCCAGCAGATGAAAACTCTTTCGTCAAGTTCGTCACGCCGGCACACGTTCCCATTGACCCGCCGTTACCTCTTGGCAACGGAATGGCTGGCGGCCTGTCGCTGGCATGACGGACGAACGACGTCGCCCATCGATCTGTAGCTTACTCTCGCCACCCGAACTTTATTCCCGCCCGAAAATCTTTTTCTTCCAGGGAAATATTAGCCCGCGCCGCGCAGTAGTGCGTGCAGGCTGGATCATTCAGGTCAGGCCATGATGGAGCGCGAGCATGAGCACCGACGAAGACAACACCACCCTGTACAACCCTGACCGGCGCGGGTTCCTGAAATGCATGACCTGGGCCGGCAGCGCCATGGTCTGGACGGTCTCCGGCGGCATTCCCCGATCCCACCTGATCGGTCAGGCGGAGGCAGCGGAGACCGGCCTGACCTTCGCCCAGGTCAGCGACAGCCACCTGGGATTCAATCGCCCGGTGAACCCCGACGTCACCGGTACGTTCCAGGAGGCGCTTGGCCAGGCGACCTCGACAGCGGACAAACCCGCCTTCCTGATCCATACCGGCGACATCACTCATCTTTCTACAGCGGAACAATTCGACACGGCGGCGCAGTTGCTGGGCGCCACCAAGCTGCAGGTGTATACTGTTCCAGGTGAGCACGACATCCTGGAAGACGACCGCAAGAGCTACCTGAACCACTACGGCAAGGGCACCCAGGGCGACGGCTGGTACAGCTTCAACACCCAGGGTGTACACTTCATCGGCCTGGTCAACGTCGTCAACCTGCAAGGCAACGGGCTCGGCGACCTGGGTCAGGCGCAGCTTGAATGGCTGGAAAAGGACGTCAAAGGCCTGCCTGCCAGCACCCCGATCGTGGTGTTCGCGCATGTACCGCTTTGGGTGGTCTATCAGGACTGGGGCTGGGGCACGAAGGATGGCGGACAGGCGCTGACCTACCTGAAACGCTTCGGGTCCGTTACGGTGCTGAATGGGCATATCCACCAGGTCATGCAGAAGGTTGAGGGCCATGTTGCCTTCCACACCGCCCGCTCCACCGCATTCCCACAAGGCGTCCCCGGCGTTGCCAAGGGTCCCGGCCCGGCGTCCGTGCCGCCTGGCGAGTTGAAGAACTTCCTGGGCACCGCTCGGATCAGCCTGGTGTCGACCTCATCGCCACTGGCGATCGTCGACACGCCGCTGGTCGGCTGAGGGGAGTTTGCCATGCGGAGCCTGATCAAACCGGGACTTCTGTTCGCCTGCCTGTTCATTCCGGCAGTCGCACACTCCAACATTGCGGCCCAGCTCAAGATCGACAATTTCAAATTCGGGCCGGACAAGCTGGTCGTTGCCCAGGGAACCGAGGTAACCTGGACCAACCAGGACGACATCCCGCACAGCGTCGTCCTGACCGCGCTCGGTGTGCGGTCGAAGGTGCTGGATACCGATAAGGCGTTCACTTATCAGTTCGAAAAGGCCGGAACGTTCTCCTACGTCTGCGGCCTGCATCCGTTCATGCATGGCCAGGTCGTGGTGAAGTAAAGATCAGGTGGTCCGGGCTGCCGCATCAGGCGGTCCGGATCTGGGACCATACGCCCCGGCCACAGCGCGACGGGCCATGACGCGACGGGCCAAGCCCGGTCACGGCACAAATAGGAGTATCAGCCCCAGGCCACGGGCAATTCCGTCAATCCGCGCAACACGAAGCTGGGACGCCACTTCGGCTGGTCCGGATCGCTCAACCTCAGGGTCGGAAGCCGCCGCGCGATCGTTTCAAATACCACCGCCGCTTCGATCCGCGCGAGTTGTGCCCCGAGACAGAAATGAATTCCGCCGCCGAAAGATAACGGCCGCAGATCCTTGCGGGCGATGTCAAGCCGTTCGGGGTGTTCGAACACCGCCGGATCGCGGTTGGCACCGCCGATCAGCGACACCACCATCTCGTTCTTTTCCAGTGCCATGCCGCCCAGTTCGATCGGCTCCAATACAGTGCGGCTGACGGCCTGGACGGGCGATTCGAACCGCAAGATCTCCTCAATCGCATTCGGAATCAACTTTGGATCGTCCCGCAGGATCTGCCACTGGTCAGGATGCCGCAGCAACGAATAGAGACCGTTGCCGATCAGGTTCACAGTCGTT